>DASQRJ010000521.1:0-10719 GCA_035642955.1 Acidobacteriaceae bacterium | reverse complement strand
GCCTTTGGCCGAGGCGGCTGCCGCCTTCCTGGCTACGGCGAACTTTGACCTGGTGAGGGCGTGCGAGGGCGTGGAGTGCGTGTTGTGGTTCTATGACCGCACGAAAGCCCACCGGCGGCGCTGGTGCAGCATGGGAGTCTGCGGCAATCGCGCCAAGATCGTCCGGTTTCGCTCGCGACAGGAAGCGTGAGGGCGATTCTGGAGCAAAATCACAGATAACGTATATGTGGCGAGATCGGGTTCTGAGCAGCCGTTGCTTGAGAGAACGGCTGCGTTCGGACTGGCGCCCACCTTACACCGTCTGTGCTTTTGCTCTCGTTCAGCCGGGAGATCGTCGCTTGAAGGGCGTGCGCGCTACTTCGCGGTGACCGCTGCACCCGCCGGAACAGCTGCTTCTTCCGGCATGGCCGAGCCGCCGTTGATGGGGAGGTAGACGGTGAACTCCGTGCCCTGGGGGCCGGACTGGAGCGCAATCTCGCCGCCGTGTTTGGATTCCACGATGCGGCGTGCGATGTCCAGGCCAAGACCGGTGCCGCTGCCGACGGGCTTGGTGGTGAAGAAGGGCTCGAAGATATGCTTCTGATCCTCTTCCGTGATGCCCGATCCATGGTCGGCAAAGCTGACGGCGATACGATCTCCCTCACGCCGGGTGCGGATGGCGATCTCGCCGCCCTGCGGGGAGGCGTCGATGGCGTTGTCGAGCAGGTTGGTCCACACCTGATTCAGGCCGGCGGCGGCATTCTCGAGGGGCGGCAGCTCGGAGGCGAAGTGCTTGCGCAGCACGATGCCTTTATAACGCAGCTTGTGGCCGAGGATGATCAGGGTGCTGTGCAGGCTTTCATGCACATTGAGAGCGGCGCCCACCCCCTTGCCCTCGTAGGCGTACTTCTTGACCGCGACCACGAGATCGGTGACACGGGCGATGCTGGACTCAATGGTGGAGACAAGCTGAATGTTGGAGATGACGGATTCGAGCCAGTTGAGCGTGTCGGAGAGATCCTGGCCCTCAAAGACCTGGCGGGTACATGCCAGCCGCTCGGGGTCCATCCCCATATCGGCCAGTCCGGGTGCGATGCGCCAGGCGTTTTCGACGCCTGATTTTTCCAGCCACTCGGCCAGGGCTTCTTCACGGTCAGACTGTTCGAGTGAGCCCATCAGAACACAGCAATCGCGGCGCATGGCCTGCTCCTGCAGCGATCGCATGCAGTCCAACTGTTCCTGACTCTTGGGTTTGTTGGTAAAGCGGAGGCCGATCTCCTGCATGCGGGCAAGGTTTTCCCGAAGCTGCGAAGCCGCCCGCAGCGCAGCGGCGCCAGGATTGTTGAGCTCGTGCATCAGGCCCGCGGCGAGGGTGCCGAGGGAGGCCAGCTTTTCGCGATGCACGGCACTGACCTGATAGGACTCCAGCCGCCGCGCCATGTTGCCGAGGATGGCCGCACGCACGCGCGGGCAGGAGAACATGAGCTGCCAGAAGGATTCTTCGTCGAAGCGGACCAGCCGCGATGCTGTGACGGTGACGAGAGCGTAGGTTGACTGCACTCCCTTGAGCAGGGGCATTTCCCCGAAGGAGTCGCCGGCGGTATAGGCATAGACCTGCGGCGGTTCCCCAGCCTTGCCGGCCTTGTGAATCTCCAGATCGCCGCGGAGCACGACATAGAAGCCATCGCAAGGGGAGCCGGGGGGCACGATTTGGACGCCGGGCTCTGCTTCGATCAGCTCGACCGTGCCGAGACATTCCAGGTTCTCCTGCTTCAACTCGGTTAAAACGGAGACCTTGGACAGCTCGGGGAAAAGTGTCTCCGAGGGAACGCGCTGGATGCGAAGGCTAGATTGGTCACTGCTCATGCTGTTGGGAGGTGCGCCTGTTTCCTTTCCTTGCGCCCTTTGGCGCATTTATAGGTGTTGCTGTCGACCGCCTAGCTACCGCAAATGCTTCATCGAGCTGCCATGTATTGATGGATGAACTGAACCGCAATGGAGCCTTCGCCGACCGCCGATGCGCAACGCTTGATGGAGCCGTGGCGCACATCGCCGGCGACAAAGATGCCGGGCACGCTCGATTCCAACAGATACGGATCGCGTTGTAACTGCCACTGCCGCGTGAAGTGCTGACACCGTTTCAGGTCATTACCGCTCAAAACAAATCCTCGTTCGTCCTTCAATACGGTGGAGGGAAGCCAATCTGTCTTTGGCTCAGCACCGATGAAGATGAAAAGCCCCGTGGCATCCACTGTTTGTTCGCCATCGGGCCGTGCAATACGCAGCTGCTGGAGACGGCCGTTGCCTACCGCTTCGACAACTTTCGAACCGTTCCAGACCTCAATATTGGATTCACGACCAATCTCATCGATTAAGTATTTCGACATGGTGCTTTCGAGGGATGCGGCGCGGACCAGGATAACAACGCGGCGCGCATATTTGCTGAATTCCATGGCGGCCTGTCCGGCGGAGTTGGCGCCACCGACCAGGAAGACCTCTTCGCCCTTGCAGGAGCGGGCCTCGGCGAGAGCGGCGCCGTAATAGATGCCCGCACCTGTAAGTTGTTCCACACCAGGCACATCCAGCCGCCGCCAGTCGACGCCGGTGGCAATCAGGCAGGTCTGGCCGGAGACCTCGCGACCGTCCCCCAGGCAGACGAAGTGGTAGCCCTTGTCCGAGCGCAGCGAAGCGGCTCGTCCGGAGAGAAATTCGACGTTGAAGCGCACCGCCTGCTGGTAGGCGCGCTGCGCCAGTTCGGCGCCGCTGAGGCCGGTTGGGAAGCCAAGATAGTTCTCGATGCGGGAGCTGGTGCCGGCCTGCCCACCGGGCGCTTCCTGCTCGATAACCAGGGTTTTCAGGCCCTCGCTGGCGCCATAGACGCCAGCAGCCAAACCGGCGAGGCCGGCGCCCATCACGACCAGATCGTAGACATCCTGGGAGGGCTGCGTACGGAGGCCGATGCGCGCGGCAATCTGCGGCTGCTCCGGCTGCTCCATGAAGGAGCCGTCGTTGAAAAAGAGCACCGGAAGTTTGGCATTCGTCAGGTTGTTCTGCGCCAGCAGTTCCTGGGCCTCGGGCGAGCTCTCCACATCCAGCCAGACGTAGGGAACGTAGTTCCGGGTGAGGAACTGACGGACATTGTGATCGCGAAGCGCGTAGCGGGCGCCCACCACACGGAGCCCTTCAAAGGGGGCCTTGTGCGTCTCGCACCAGGTTTCGATCAGGTCGTCGATGACCGGGTAGAGCTTTTCTTCCGGCGGATCCCAGGGCTTGGTGAGGTAGTAGTGGATGTGGGCCGCGTTGATGGCGCGGATGGCCGCCTCGGTGTCGGAGTAGGCGGTGAGCAGGGCGCGTTTGGCATCGGGAAAGATCTCGATGGAGCGCTCCAGCAGCTCGGTTCCGTTCATCCCCGGCATGCGCTGGTCGGAGAGAAAGAGTGCGATGCTCTCCGAGCGCTGCTTCAACTGCTTGGCCAGGTCAAGCGCGGCCTGCCCGGAGGCGGCGCGCAGGATGCGGTAGTTGGCGGCGTAGCGGCGGCGCAGATCCTGAACAACCGCTTCCAGCACACTGACATCATCATCTATTGCGAGAATAACGGGCTTGCTCATCGACTCCTCAAGCGTTCTAGAGCATTTTCGGTATAGGTGTAGACCGTCGAGTGACTGCTACGGTGGCGTTTCGTTAAAGAAAAGCCACACCGGCGGCCAGCCCGGCGGTTCACAGTATCAGCGAAGATGCTCCATACCGCTTTCACAGATGCTGCGCCCACCGGCAGGGGAGCAGATTTCTAAAAGGAAATATCTGCGTCCGGTTTGGTGGGCGGCGATGCATCGTGTGGAACGGTATGCCCTCCGTGCGAGGAGGTGAAACTGGACTGCGAAACGGGTTGCGAAACAAGACTGCGTCTTTAGTGTAGTGCCTCGATGGCCGAGTTGCAGCATGGCTGCAATGCGGGTTGTAGCCGATGCGGCGCGATGCGGAGGGGTGAGGAGGGGCGTTGAAAACACGCCGGATGCGAGCAGTGTCAAAGTGTTCTTGGCCCTAAACCACACTCCCGTAACACTATCGTGGGGTTGTCGCTGCGGGGTCTATCGCCGATCTTTAAGGGGCAACATTGCAGCAAGAGCGGTACCGGATGACTCACACAGCGGCAAACAAAAGGCGAGCATCCATAGAGTAGTCTACGAGCCGTAAAGAGAAGATTTACCGAAATTTGCCGATAAGTCTTGGTGACAGCGCATTCGTTGTGGGAAGTTAGATACGAAACTCTTGTGTGAGACCAGCGTCTCTGCGGGGTGGATACGGGAGTTGCGCTCTCCGGTCTGTCGGCAAAGGGGCTCCAGTAAACGAGGCGCAATGAACAAGATCATTCTCGGTGACAATCAGGCGATCTTCCGCGCGGGCATCGCGAAGGTGCTGGCGAGCGAAGAGGACTTCCGGGTGGCCGCACAGTGCAGCGACATGGCGCGCATGGTGCTGGCCGTGGACACTTATCGATCTTCGATTGTGGTCTTCGCGTCCGCCCTTCGTCCGGACATGGCCGACTTCATGAACCGGGTCAAGACGGCCGGCAGCCGCGCGGTGGTGATCGCGGAAAACGGCGAGTCGGCATCCTCCTACACGGCCCAGGGAGTGCGGGGCGTGGTCTACCGCAATACCACCGGCGCGGCTCTGGTGGACTGCGTCCACAAAGTGATCCATGGACTGACCTGCGTCCAGCGGCCCGCGGATGCGGCGCACGCGGAAGACGAGGACTCCGTTGGGGCGCGTGTTCGCGACCGCCTGACGCCCAAAGAGATGAAGATCGTTGCCCTGATTGTGCAGGGCTGCAAGAACAAGGAGATCGCGCAGCGGCTCGGCACCACCGAGCAGGTGATCAAGAACTACCTGCGCTCGGTGTACGACAAGACCGGCGTCTCCGACCGGCTGGAACTGGCGCTGTTCACCATTCATCACCGGATTCTTGCCGCGGCGGCGGCCGAAGCGGTGAATGGCCTGCAGGCGCCGGCGACGACGAGCAACGACATCCAGACCGCCACCAGCACATTACAGATGCGCAGCGCATAGATCAAAAGCGCACAAAGCAATACTTTGGCCCTTGGAACAGCCCTCCGCAAGGAGGGCTTTTTATTTGGGCTCCCGCCGAGGCCCGAGCGTCAGCGCCGCAGCAGATGCGCGAATTGCGCGGCGAGCAGGCGCACATCGGAAAACATCGTCGAGATGGTATAGGTGACGCAATACGCCACGGCATAGAATGTGGCGCCGGGCGCCTGGTAGACCGCGGACAGGCGCCCGGTGAGCGAGGGGATTCTCAGATTCTGAACCACACACACGCATAACACTCCCAGCCCCGCTCCCCCGACTACGTCAGAAAAATAGTGAAAGCCCAGATAGACGCGCAGCATATCCAGCAGAACGGCAAAGCCACAGGCGTAATAGCCGATCTTTCGATTCACAGAGTAGAGCACCGCCGCCGAAGCGAAATAGAGTGCGGCATGATCGCTGGGAAAGGATGACGCAACATGCCGGAGCGAATCCAGCTTGACGGTAAATGGAAGCGTCAGATGGAGGGAGGGGTCCTGGAACGGACGCGCGCGGCCGGGAAACAACAGTTGCGCGATGCGACTGAGCATTGCGGCAATTGCCGAAGCAATCGTTCCGGACACCGCCCTATGACGGCTGAGCACGTCAGGAGAGGAAAACCAGCAGTACCACAGGAGCGAAGCAAAGATCATGCCGGAAAGCGTCGTGTTTTCCGAAATGACGTGAGATGCAGCGTCAAACAAGAACGAGCGGTGCGCGAAGGAGTTCAGCGCCAGCGTCAGCGGGCGATCGCCTTTATACGGCGCGAAAAGGACCGCCGCACCCGAGATAAGGAATGCCGCTGCGCTAAGTATCGAGACTGAAATCCTGACCCGGGTTGGATGCTCGAACTTGATCATCGGCAGTTGCGGCTCGCGACATCATACTATCTCCGATGCCCCAAGCGATATTTCAAGTGGAAGCTTAGCTGCGTTTCCCCGAGAGACGCTTCACTGCGAGCATGTCCGGTACAGGTCGGGGCGGTCGTTTATGCCTTCGCCATACTCGCCGTCGACCAACTGCGTACGAATTCCGCCAGCCGCTCCAGGGCTTTGGGAAATTTTCCGGTCATGGCTGCGAAGCCGATCCGGAAGTGCGCGGGCGCATCGAAGCAGTCCCCCGGTGCGAGCAGGATGCCCTGTGCAGCAGCCGCCCGGCAGAAGTCGCGGCTGTTCTCCGCACGGATCAGCCAGGGAAATGCGGTCATGCCCCCACGCGGGGGAATGCAGCCAAGCGTCTCGCGATGCTCCCTCATGAAAGTGTCAAGCTGCCGAAGATTGTGCGCCGCGGTTTGCTGGGTCTTCCCCAAAACGGTATCCCGGTGATGCATCGCGATCTCCGCCAGCATCTCTCCGGCACTATTGTTGGAGATGGAGAAGTAGGCGCGCGCATTCCAATAGCGTTCGCGGCGCTGGGGATCGTGCTCGATCATCCACCCGGTTCTTACTCCGGAGAGCGGAAAGGCCTTGGAGAAATCGTGGATGACGGTGGCATGGGGCAGCCGGGCAGCCGATTTCGTCGGGTGGCCATGGTAGACGGGGTGGTAGACCTCATCGCTGACCAGTTGAATTCCCCGCGAGGAGGTGAACTCGTGCAGGCTGTCCAGTTCCGCATCGCTCATCGTGGCGCCAGTCGGATTATGAGGAGTGTTCACCAGGATCAGCCGGGTATTTCGATCCGCCAGCTTCTTGATTTCCTCGATGTCGATGCGGAACTCATTCTCCTTCCGAACTCCGTAGCAGCGGGTTTCGAGGCGAAGCGATTCGGGCAGGGCGGAAAAGGTCGTGAAGCCGGGTTGGGGCAGGATGACGTTGGCGCCAGGCTCCGCCGCCAGCCACATGAGCACAAGCAGGGCCTCAGAGGCTCCAGTGACCACTTGCACCGCCTCGACATTCACCCCCTGCATCTCTGCGATAGCCGCGCGCAGGCCGTCCGCACCCGCCGGACGGCTGTAGACGAGATCGTGATTCAGGAAGCGCTGCCGCTCTTCGTCACCGGCCAGGTTCAGGATTTCGTTTAACGTCCAGCGCGGTCCGGTGCTCGCAGCCAGGTTGAATTCCGTGGTGTGCTCGTAGGTGTCCAGCCACATATCCAGCAGAAAGGGCTTCAATTGCATGTGGAATCCTCTCAACGTTCGATCAGCGAATGCCTCAGGCAGCGCTAGCGCAGCTTTTCTGCTACCGATTTTGCCTGGGTGAAGAGCAATAGATAATCCGCGCCGCCGGCCTTCGAATCCGTGCCGGACATGTTGAATCCGCCAAAGGGATGCGCGCCCACCATGGCGCCGGTGCACTTGCGGTTGAAGTAGAGGTTGCCGACCTGGAAGGCGCGGCTGGCGTGATCGAGTTTGCGGCGGTCCGCGGCGTAGACCGAGCCGGTGAGGCCGTACTCGGTGTTGTTGGCAACCTCGAGCGCCTCTTGGTAATCCTTCACGCGAATAACGGCGAGCACCGGGCCGAAGATTTCTTCCTGCGCGATGCGCGCGGTGGGCGCGACATCCGCAATCACGGTGGGCTGGATGTAGTAGCCGCCCTCTTTGTCGATGCGCTTTCCGCCGGAGAGGATGCGGCCTTCGCCCTTGCCGATGTCGATGTAGTTGAGAATCCGCTTCACCGCAGTCTCATTCACCACCGGGCCCATGTACGCGTTCTCGACCGGGTCGCCGAGCTTGATCTGCGCCACGCGCGCCTCGATGCGTTCGAGGAAGGCGTCGTAGATGGGCTCTTCGACGATGGCGCGTGAACAGGCGGAGCACTTCTGCCCGTTGAATCCGAAGGCCGATGCGACGACACCTTCGACGGCCGCGTCGATGTCCGCGTCGGCGCTGACGATGATCGAGTCTTTGCCGCCTAACTCGAGGACGGTGCGCTTGATCCAGATCTGGCCCTTCTGCGTCTTCGCGGCGCGCTCATGAATTTCGAGGCCGACGGCCTTCGAGCCGGTGAAGGCGATGAAGCGTGTCTTGGGATGGTCGACCAGCGCGCGGCCAACGGCGGGGCCACCCTGGCACAAGTTCACAACGCCCGGCGGCATGCCGGCCTCTTCAAGCACATCGAGGAAGCGGGCAGCGATGGTGGGCGCATCCGTCGACGGCTTGAGGACGACGGTGTTGCAGCAGACGATGGCCGCGGCGGTCATGCCGGCCATGATGGCGAAGGGAAAGTTCCACGGCGGGATGACAGCACCGACACCGAGCGGCACATAGAGGAGTTGGTTGCGCTCGCCAGGATATTGGATGGGCGGCGCGGCGTGACTGAGACGCAGCGCTTCACGGGCGTAGAACTCCAGGAAGTCGATGGTCTCCGCGACATCGGCGTCGGCTTCCGCCCAGTTTTTGCCGACCTCGTAGGTGAGCCAGGCGCAGAACTCGAACTTGCGATCGCGAATGATGGCGGCAGCACGCAGCAGTAATGACGTACGCTGCTCCGGCGAGACGAACTGCCAGGTATCAAAGGCGTGGAGCGCGGCGGCGATGGCCTGTTCCGCATGCTCGGCACTGGCCTGCTGATGGACGCCCACCACCTGCGCCGGTCTTGCCGGATTGAGCGAGCGAATCTTCTCTTTGGTGCGCAGCCGCTCGCCGCCGATCACGAGATCGTACTCGTGGCCGAGCATGGCGCCGACGCGTTCGAGCGCGGCCTTCATGGCATGCTCGTTGGCGCTGGCCTTGAAGTCGACGAAGGGCTCGTTGCGAAAGTCGCCGCTGGGGGCAAGCGGAAGGATGACGGTAGAGATCTCGGTGGCTGCCATAACTCTCCAGTTTAAGGCAGTTCGACGCCCGCTGGCGAGGGAGACAAAAATCCGGGAAGGGCTCGTCCTGCAATACCACTCTCAACCCCTATCGGCCGCTTGAATAGCCTGTCTGTTCAATCGGCGGGGCCGGCAAAGAGAATGAGATTCCCATCGGGATCGAGGACGATGAAGGTTCGGGCGCCCCACGGCTCTTTCTTCAATATTTGATCGAAGCGCACACCCGCCGCTTGATAACTCAAGAAAAGCTGTTTGATCTCGTCTGCGGTAGCGACGGTGAGCGAAGCGGAGAGGAGATGTTCACGTTCGCGAATATCGCCAACGAAGATGGGTTCGCCGACCACCCGCAAATTGAGCCGCGCATGATCGCGTGTGACCTGCCCGGAGAATGGCGGATCGCCATAGACGAAGGCGACCTTGAAGCCGAGCTTATCGGTATAGAAATCGCAAGATGCTTTGATATCGGCGACGAATAATTGTGCTTCGGTTGCATTGAGAATTGGGCGTAGTCCGGTTTGTCCGGTTTCATGGGCCATGACGTGCACTCCTGACATGCACTCCTGGGGCATATTGGGCGGATCCGCTTCACAACAGGGTTAGAGCATTTTCCCTGCAGGTGTCGAGCGGCCAGCACAAGCTCTTGTGGCTTTTCGTTAAATGAAGCCACACCGAGATACTCTTCGCTGCCTCACAAGCATCAGGACAAGCATCAGGGAAGATGCCTGGATTCTCATCATCCTGCGTGTTGGATAGCTATAACAACTTTCTTATGTCTTGGTTACGACTTCATTACTAAATGGTTGCTATCGTCTTCATGGCCCGGCCTGCGATTCAGCCTAATGCTGCATGCAGAAGCCCTGGGACACGGAGAAGTAAAGTGGGAAAAAAAACTAGATCACACATGCAGCAGCCATTGCTGCTGGGGTTGGCATTCCTGGGGCTGAGTCTCGGGGGAAGAGGTCTAAGAGCTCAGAACATTGAGCCCAATCAGCAGACCGCAGTCGAGAATACCAATGCCCAGACCCTGCAAGACCAGAAGATCCAGCAACTGCAAGACAAGCTCGAAGAGATCCAGAAGGAGTTGATGGAGCTGAAGCGGGCAAACTCCACCCGGCCCGAGACACATCCCATCACGACTGCCCAACCCTCTGCCTCTCCCTCATCGGTTTCAGCCTCTACCCCGCCATCATCGGTTTCACCTTCTGCCCCACCACCAGCGGTTTCAGAGGTGGAGACTGCGATAACCGACCCCTCCAATCCACACTCCGAGCCCTTCGCCTTCGCCGACTTCACCTGGCTCAACGGCAACCCACGTACCAAGGACACTCCGTATGCGACCAAATACTTTACCCCGGAGATTCGTTCGGATGTGAGCTACACCTACGACTTCCGCCATCCGAAGGACGACACCATTGTCGGGTCGAGCGAGATCTTTCGGGCCAATGAGGTGACACTGACGGATCTTGGAATCGGCGGCGATTTCCATGTGAACAATGTGCGCGCCCGCTTTTTGAGCCAGATCGGCCTTTACTCCACGGCCATACCGGCCAACGACGCGAGTTCTGCGCGCGGACAGTTTAACCTTGCGAATGCCTATCGTTACGTGTCAGAAGCCAATGCCGGCTACCACTTCAACGTGCAGCACGGCCTCAACGTCGACGCCGGCGTCTTCCTCTCCTACGTCGGCCTGTTCTCGTTTTACCAGTTCGATAACTGGGCCTATCAACCGTCGTACGTCTCGTCAAACACTCCGTGGTTCTTCACCGGGGTGCGCTTGCAGTGGTATCCCACAGCCAAGTTGAAGATCGAGCCATGGTTCGTCAACGGCTGGCAGTCCTACGGCAAATTCAATAACCGCCCCGGCATTGGCGGGCAGATTCTGTGGCGTCCCAACGGCAAACTCCAAAT
>DASQRJ010000520.1:0-5525 GCA_035642955.1 Acidobacteriaceae bacterium | reverse complement strand
GATGAACTGCTTGAGCGCCTGCTGCGCGGTAGAGAGGGTGATCTCGACGCCGTTGAGGATGATGACGCGGTTGAGGAAGCCGGTGTCCTGCAGGTGGACGGCGGGGCGCAGGGGTTCGTGTTTGAGGTCGACAGTAGCCGGGCGCTCGGCCGCGCCGCCGCTGGGTCGGTTAAGCGCCTGCGCCGCGGGCGTAGGGATGGCTCGTGCCGCGAGCGGTGTTATGGCGAAGAGCGCAGCGAGCAGGACGCTCGCTATATGGTGGCAACGGCGCATTTGGGGAAGGATACCGCACGGTGCTTGCCGCCCGGGCAAAAGCGCCTTTGGCGCGGTCTGCTGGGTTCCCTTCCTTTGGTCGCTCACGCCTGGTGACGAGGGTGATACGAACTGCGCCCGTTGGGTCGTTTGCCTGTTTCCCGATTTCACGGCTCAAGAGGGTGAGACGGGCTGAGGCATTCGGCGGAGAGACGCTCTAGTTGTTGAGCGTCTCCATCAGCTTGTTGAGCGTGCGGTTCAAGTCCTTGTCGGTGCGCTTTTCTTCGTCGATCTTGCCGATGGAGTGCATGACGGTGGTGTGGTGCTTGCCGCCGAACTGGCGGCCGATCTCGGGCAGCGAGGCTTCGGTCATCTGCTTGGCGAGGTACATTGCGATCTGGCGCGGAACGACCACGGATCGTGAGTTGTTCTTCTGCTTCAGCTCGGAGACCTTCATCCCGAAATGCTCCGAGACGGTGCGCTGGATGGCCTCGATGGTGATTTTGCGCACCTGGGTGTCGATGAACTGCTTGAGCGCCTGCTGCGCGGTAGAGAGGGTGATCTCGACGCCGTTGAGCGAACTCCAGGCGAGCAGACGGGTGAAGGCGCCTTCGAGCTCGCGGATGTTGGTGCGGATGTTGGTCGCCATGTAGAGGGCGACGTCCATGGGCAGAGCGCACTGCTCGCTCTCCGCCTTCTGCTGCAGGATAGCGACCTTGGTTTCGAGGTCGGGCGGCTGGATGTCGGCGATGAGGCCCCACTCGAAGCGGGAGCGCAGACGCTCTTCCAATCCGGCGAGGTCTTTGGGAGGGCGGTCCGAGGCGATCACGATCTGCTTGTCGTTCTCGTGCAGCGCATTGAAGGTGTGGAAGAATTCGTCTTGTGTGCGCTCTTTGGAGGCTAGGAACTGGATGTCGTCGATGAGCAGCACGTCGACGCCGCGATACTTGTCGCGGAAGCTGGACATCTTCTCGTTGCGCACGTAGGAGATCATCTCGTTGGTGAACTTCTCGCTCGAGACGTAGCAGATGGCGGACTGCGGCTGGCGTCGCTTCACCTCGTGTCCGATGGCGTGCATCAGGTGGGTTTTGCCAAGGCCAACCCCACCGTAGAGGAAGAGCGGGTTGTAGGCCTTCGACGGGCGTTCGGCGACCGCCTCCGCGGCGGCGCGCGCGAACTGATTGCCGGCGCCGGAGACGAAGCCGTCGAAGTTGTAGCGCGGGTTGAGCTGCGAGGCGGTGTTCCAGTCAAAACGTGTCTGTTGACCGTTACTTATGGGTGCGGCGGGGCGTTGTCCGGGCTGACGAGGCGCGCCGGGTGCGTGCGCGGAGGAGGGCGGAAAGCCGCCATCTTCGCGAGGTTCGCGGGGACGCTGCGGGACGGACGGATCGTTCTCCAGGGTGACGAACTGCACGTCGTCGAGCTCCAGCTCGAGCTTGTCGATGGCCTCCTGGATGAGATCGCCGTAACGATCGCCCACATGCTGAAAGTCAGCGGAAGGAATGCGGACGAAGAGGACGCGACCCTCGAGATGGCTCATGCGGGTGGGCTTGAGGAAGGTATTGAAGGATTGCCGATTGACCTTTTTTTCCAGTGCTCCGAGGATGCGTGTCCATGGGTCGATGATGGTCGTGCTGGTTGGAACAAAAGACATACGCTTCCTTGAAACTGACGTGGGACGCCCGTGTGGATCGTGGAAGATGAGAAAAAAGAAGCAACAGCGCGCCTCCCTCAACGGGAGACGCGGTGGGTGCAGGCCCGGGGCCTACGACTTAGCTTCTTTGGCTCCTCTACCGGAATCGCGCCGCGACGGGGAATCTGTACGCTTACGCTTGGTCGATCCAGAGTTGGGCATGACGCCAGAAAATTCAGTTGTGAACGGAGCCGATACTAGCACAGACAGAAGCATCAAGTACGCGGCTTTGTCAGCAAAAAATTGTGTTGCACCACTGCTTGTGAAGACGCGCGACGTGACCATGGAGATGCTCAAGTTTTTAGACGAGTTGACGACACAAATGCGATGCATGCGAAGAAGGAATGCGCGCGAAGATGAAGATACGCAGAGGCGACCGGCTTGATGCGCCTCAGCAACGAAGACGCGCCGCGTGTCTGTTCCGCGCGTAACGTTGAAGACGCTACGCTGGAGGGTGAAGAGATGGTGGAGCGCTCCGCCACAAGTGGAAGGCCCGCCAATGGATGACTTTTGCCTGATTCGCATCGGATCGGCTATACTCAGGACTTGCCCGTAAGGCAGTGATTCTCTTATCAGGACAGTTCGATGCCCAAGCGTACCTTCCAACCCAACCGTCGCCACCGCTCCAAGACGCATGGCTTCCGCACGCGCATGAAGACCAAGGCGGGTGCCGCTGTGCTGTCGCGCCGTCGCGCCAAGGGACGGCACCGTGTCTCCGTGTCGCCGGGCTACCGCGACTAACCGTCGGTCTCTCGCATCCTCCGGCTTCCGGCCAGGAGGACGCGAATTACGTGAGTCTCCTGCCGCAGTGCCCCTATCCACTGCTCATCCGTTGCCAGTCGAGTCTCCGATCGCGCCGGATTCGCGTCCGGTGGCCGCACTGTCTGACGGAACCGAAGAAGTTCTTCCCCACGAGCGCGACTGGCGGCTGCACAAACACGCTGACTACCAGCGCGTGTACCAGGCAAGCCGGAAGCAGTTCTCTGCATCGATGACCTACTTTGCTGCGGCGCAACCAGCAGGAAGCGCAGGCACCGGACCACGGGTGGGGATTACCGCGGGTAAAGTGCTGGGTAAGGCGGTGGAGCGCAACCGCATCAAGCGGCGTATGCGGGCGGCCATTGTGGGCAATCTGGATGTGCTCGGGAGCAACGTGGATGTGGTGCTGCATCCGAAGCGCAGCGTGCTGACCGTCGAATGGATGGCCCTGCGGAACGAAGTGCGGGGTATCTTCGTAAAGATCGATGGGGGGCGTGCGCAGGCTCGTCCGAAGCCTGACGCGCCGAAGCCCGACACCCTGAAGCCCGAGACCCCGGAGCGCAAGGCATGATGCGCTGGCTGCTCCGGCTTTATAAACGCGGCATATCGCCCGTGCTCCACGCAGCATTGGGTGTGACTGGTGCATGTCGCTTCCAGCCCACCTGTTCGGAATATGCGGCACTGGCGATTGCGACATATGGGCCGGTACGTGGTTCCTGGCTGGCGGTCTGGCGAGTGCTGCGGTGCCATCCGCTGTGCCGGGGTGGATTCGATCCGGTGCCGGGCACTGGTTACGACGGCGTGGGCGCCGGTCATCCGACGGAAGGTCGAACCAATCATGGTCCTGTGACCTGATGCATTTACCATGATGTGAGAGGCAGCGCCGCCAGCAACCGGCCTTCCTCTCCGCGCCCTCGACCGAAGTTTTCGATCCATAAGAGAAAGAGCGAGCAGAGTTTCCTTGGCAGAGATACGCAATCCCAACCAACAGAGCGGTGGCAAGCAACAGGACTCCCGCTCCTTCCTCGTCTTTGCGCTGGTGTTCCTGGTGATGTTGCTGGCGCTGCAGTACTTCCGACCGAAGAAGCCGGAGCCGCAGCCCACCCAGCAGCAGCAACAACAAAATCAGAATGCCGTCGCGCCGGCGCCATTGCCTGCCAGCCCGGAGCCGGCCCCGGAAGGGCCTCGTCCCAAGCCTGGCGTAGCTCGTGTGGCCACTGTTGCCGCGGCCAGTGAGCAGACCACGACGGTGGAGAACGAGAACTACCGAATCGTCTTCACCAATCGGGGCGCACAGGTGAAGAGCTGGGTGTTGAAGCGGCAAGAGGGTGAAAATGGCAAGCCGCTCGACCTGGTGAACCCGGAGACGGCGGCGAAGTTCGGCTATCCGCTGTCGCTGTACAGCTACGACGCAGGGTTGCGGCAGCGGCTGGCTACAGTGCTCTATGCGCCGTCGGCGACAGGGAACCTGATAGCTCCGGGTGAACTGACCTTCGATTACGCGAGTGGCGGCCTGGTGGTGAAGAAGACCTTCCGCTTCGATGCCAGTTATGTAATTCATGTCACCGCATCGGTCATGAATAACGGAAGCCCGTTGCCGACGCTGCTGAGTTGGCCGGCGGGCATCGGCGATCAGGGCACGCTGGCCTCTTATTCAAAGGCGCAGTTCGACGCTTCACAGAATGGAAAGTTCGAAAAGACAGCCCCGAAAAAGGTGAGCGGGGGCGCGACGCTGAACGGCCCATTCGATTACGCAGGCATCAGCGACCTGTACTACGGTGCAATCTTCCTGCCGGATCAGCCAGACCAGACGTCGGTAATTTCGCTGAATAATGGATGGAGTATTCCCAAGGATCCGAAGCAGCCGAAGGGAGCGAGCGAGTCCGTGCCGCTGCTGGGCGCTGCGGTGGGCTCGATGAGCACACCGGTATCCCTGCGCGTCTTTGCCGGGCCGAAGATCATCGCTGTGCTGAACAGCGTGAGGGCCACCGCGGGCAATGGCACGGAGACGGGCCCGAACATCGAGCCGATCCTGAATTTCGGCTGGTTCGGCTGGATTGCGAAGCCGTTGTTTGTGGCGCTGCGCTTTACCTACGACCACGTGGTGCCGAACTGGGGCTGGTCGATCCTCATACTGACCCTGGTCCTGAACCTGGCGATGTTGCCGACGCGCCTCACCATGATGAAGTCCGCGCTGAAGATGCAGCGGATTCAGCCGGAGATGCAGCAGATCAAGGAGAGATACAAGAAGTACAAGGCCACGGATCCGCGGCGCCAGGACATGAACAAGGAGATCATGGAGCTGCAGAAGCGCGAGGGCGTCAACATGTTTGGCGGCTGCTTGCCGATGCTCCTCCAGTATCCGTTGCTGTACGGCTTCTACGAGATGCTCGAGAACGTGATCGAGCTGCGGCATGCCCACTGGCTATGGCTGCACGACCTGGCGGCGCCGGATGCGCTGCACATCCTGCCGATCTTTGTCATCGTCACCATGTTCACCACCTCGTATCTGTCGCCGTCGCCGGGCGTGGATCCGGCGCAGCAGAAGATGATGGCGTTCATGATGCCGCTGATGTTCGGGTTCATCATGCTGAATATCGGTTCCGGCGTGGCGCTTTACTGGGCGGCGAGCAACCTGATCACGACGGGCATGCAGATCATCATGAACCGGACCGGCATGGGCAAACAGATGAAGGAGATTGCCGCCAAGCGCGCGGCGAAAAAGTTGCCACGCGGCGGACGGCGCACTGCATAAAGAAGCGTGTCCTTGCGCCTGCCAAGGGCTTCAGCGAGGACAAGCAAGCGATATAGGATAGGGAGC
>DASQRJ010000519.1:0-7485 GCA_035642955.1 Acidobacteriaceae bacterium | reverse complement strand
CCCATCGGCCTAGACCGGTCCTGCTGCGTGCATGTAGAGTTTTAGCCTCTTCTAGGCCCAGCCGTTTTTCATTGACTCATTCCCATGAGCAGGGCGATACTCCGCAGTGTTCTCAGTCCCCCCCCCATAGTGCGACCTTCTGTGACGCTTACGGTGTCGTCCTCTCCCCACGCGAGAACCTAAGTCTTCCCGGCAATTCAAGCCAGTTCACGGGCCCGCGCACCCCCAGGAAACAAACATCGCCACCCCTCAGTCTTTCCCAGACGCAGAGGCGGAAGGCTCAGCACAGCCCGGAGGCACCACGATGGATTCCGTTGGTTCGATTCGACCCGCCCACGTACTGCTGGCAGCGCTCACCATAGCAGTACTCAGCACTCCTCAAACCATGCAGGCTCAGCAGAACTGGCAGGCAACGGTAGGCACTCAAACCGGCGACAGGGCGCATCAGGCCCTGGCCTTCCTTCCCAATGAACTCTGGATTCACGCCGGCGACACCATCACCTGGACAGCCAAAGCGGACGATATCCATACCGTAACTTTTCTGACGGCGACGCAGGTCGTCCCGGCCTTCCAGACTGGTTGCCCCGGCTATTTGCCGAGCGGCTCTTCGTTCGATGGATCCACCTGCGTCAGCGCACCACCTCTGGCGAAAGGCCAGACCTATGCCGTGGTCTTCCCCAAAGCCGGCAGCTACAAGGTCGAGTGCCTGGTCCACAACTATATGACGGGAACGATCCACGTTCTTGATACGTCACTGCCCCTCCCGCATAACCAGGATTTCTATAATGAGCAGGCCGCTGCGCAAACAAAACTCCTGTTCTCCGAGGGCGATCAAGAGATGCGCATGGCCCACGATGACGATTTAGTGCGCGTTTATTCCCACCGCAAGAGTGTGACCGCTGGCGTCGGAGAGGTCTCGGCGACTGCCGGTGGCACACAGGTCGGGTCTCTGGTGCGTTTTTTGAATGGGACTATTCAAATCCACGAAGGCGATACGGTCGAGTGGAGCAATCTAGATCCGCAGGAGCCGCATACGATCACCTTTGGGACAGAGCCTGCGAATCCATTTCCACCCTCTCCAAACGTCACGCTGGATGCGGACGGGGTCCGTCATGCCACGATCAATTCCATTTCGGACAGTGTGCACTCGGGATTTATCGAGGCCACATTCCAAGACTTCCCCGGACTGATCTCCGAAAATCCCTTGGATCACACGCGTTTCCGTATCACATTCACCGATGTGGGAACCTTTGCCTATATATGCGCGCTGCACGATAACCTAGGAATGGTCGGTAAGGTGGTCGTTCTTCCGTAGTTCAGAGATGCAGCAAGCTGGCTACTAACAGAACCTTGAGCATTGGCTTCTGGTGCAACAGCCGCCTCGTCGTGAGGCGGCCTTTACTTTTGCGCTCACGACAACCTCAAGCGCCGATTCTCAATACGATATTGAATACCTGCTTGGTGTCGAAGGAGCTGACTCCCTTCTCCTTCGACTTCTTTCCCTGGTACTCCGCCCACACCGTGTAATCGGCATCCGGCTTGAGTTGTCCAAAACGATAGCTGCCATCGGCGGTGCTGATGTAGGTCCGCACTTCGAGCGTCTTCCCGTTTTTGATGTAGACGATGGCGCCCTTCACCACGTTCCCGCTGGAAAGCTCGACCTTGCCCTGTACCACGCGCTGCTCTGCCTGCGCGTGGGCAGCGGCCGGAAGAGCAACAAACATGCAGGGCCCCACGAGCAGCGCGCTTAGAACAACCGGCACGCCGAAACATCGACCGATGCGGCGTGCGTAGTTGGAGCGGATTTCCCAAAAGTTCGATCGGAGCAACTGAACCTTGCGCGGCTTTTCCGTCGAGAAAAGGCGCTCTGCGCGGATTTGGGTCGAGCAAAGCAGTGGGGAATCTGCTCTATGGACCATGCTTACTCCTCTTCGTCGTCCTTGGGGTCTTCGTCTTCATCATCATAGCCATCTTCCACCTGCGAGAGCTGCAACGGCTCGGTGGCTACGATTTCGAATTCGGTCCCGCACTCTTCACACGAGACCACGTCGCCTTCTTCCACATCGTCGGCGTCAATATCGAGTGCGCTTTCACATTCCGGACATGCTGGCATTTCCTGCCCTCCAGGCTAGGACGTTCACTGTAGGTGTGCGTCAGAGCGCCACTGTCTGCATGGTTCTCCGTCAGGAGAAGCCACCTTCGCGAGTCTAGCTGCGACACCGCAACAGTGAAAGACGTTCCAGTACGATCACTTACCGATTGATGATGGCGGCACTGGCGCCAGGGCTGCCAGCTCCACTTAATTTCCTTATATACTCCGGTTCCTGGCAAGCCGCATCCTCGCATCGCCCGTGCCCGCATAGAACCGATATCTGTCGGCAAACCCTCTCTCAAGCATCCGCCGTACGGCTAGTTTTAGAGGCAACCCCCCGGGGCGTCAAGGTGCTGGCGGGTTACGAATGTCGGGTATGAGACCATGCGGATGTGAAGTCCATCCAGGGATTGCATCGCTTTTGTGGCGGCGGGGCATCGCGTGAGCCGCGCGCAGCCTCGAAACAGACCGCCATCGTCATTGGCGCAGTGGTTTTCGCATGGTTGGGCTGTTCTCCCGGCTGGGCCGCGCCGGCAAAGCCGGCGGACACGGCGCGTCCCATCGGCACCGCGGCCGCCGACCCAGCCATCGCGCACGCGCTCGCCGATGTCTCCGCCGCGCACATCCGCCAGACCATCAGCACGCTGGTCGACTTCCGCACCCGCAACACGCTCTCCAGCATGGACACGAATCTGCCGCCGAATACTGGCGTGACCGCGGCGGCAAAGTGGATTGAGCAACAGTTCACGCAGATCTCCCAGTCCTGCCAGGGCTGCCTCGAAGTGAAGACCGACACCTTCACCGAGCCGGCGGATCCCGGCCCGCGCAGCCGCGTAAAAGTGCCTACAACGATTACGAATATCTACGCCATCCTGCGCGGCAGCGATCCCGCGCAGGCCAGCCGCATGTATCTGGTCACCGGCCACTACGATTCGCGCCGCACGGATGTGATGGACTCCCAGGGATCTTCCCCTGGTGCGAATGACGATGCCAGCGGCACTGCGGTGAGCATCGAATGTGCCCGCGTGCTGAGCCGGCATCGCTGGCCAGCCACCATCGTCTTTGTCTCGGTCGCCGGAGAGGAGCAGGGGCTCTATGGCAGCCGGCACCTGGCAAAACTGGCGCAGGAGCAGGGCTGGCAGCTTGCAGGCGTGCTGAACAACGACATCGTAGGCGGCGATACCACCCCAGGCGACACGCTTCAGGACAAATCGCGCATCCGCGTCTTCTCCCAGGGTGTTCCCGCCACGGCAACGCCCGAGGAGGTCAAGCGTACCCTCGCACTGGGCCTCGAAAGCGATGGGCCTTCGCGCGAGCTGGCCCGCGTCGTCACCGGCGTTGGCCGTACTTATTTTCATACGAGCGCCTTCCACCCGGTCCTCGAGTTCCGGCTCGATCGCTTTCTTCGCGGCGGCGACCACCTCTCCTTCAATCAGCAGGGCTTCGCTGCCATCCGTTTTACCGAGTGGCGTGAAAACTTCGACCATCAGCACCAGAATGTTCGCGTCGAAAATGGCAGGCAGTACGGGGACCTGCTGAAGTTCGTCGACTTCAACTACGTTGCCAATGTGGCCCGCCTCAACGCCGCTACCCTTGCGACGCTCGCCTCCGCTCCGGCTGCACCGGAAGAGGTGCGCATTGTGACCACCAACCTCGACAATGACAGTACCCTGCGCTGGAAGCCCGGGAGTGGCATGCCGGCCTCTGCCCGGTACGACATCGTCTGGCGCGACACCTCGGCGCCCGACTGGCAATTTCATCAGCCAGTGCCTGCCGCGGATGCCGCCGCAGGCGCCATCACCCTGCCCATCTCCAAGGACAACGTCATCTTCGGCGTCCGTGCCTGCAATGGCGCCGGGCAATGCAGTCCGGCGGTGGCGCCCCTCCCCGCACGCTAGGGCCGAACCGGCGTTTGCAACGGTAAGAAAACTCGCTTCTGGCTAAAGCCGGTGGGCAGAGTAACGGGAAATCCGCTCTAATAGGGAATATGCCCGGTTCCCGACCGTTGACGCTGTCCTTCCCGCCCTTCGCGGGCATGACGAAGAACCTGATCTTCATCAACCTCGGTGTCTATACCGCGTGGCTGCTGGCGAAATTCATGCACCCGCTCGCGCAGATCCCAAGGTCGCTTGCCCTCACTCCCCTGGCCGTGGTGCATGGATATTTCTGGCAGCCGCTCACCTTTGGCTTCGTGCCGGATATGTCGCTGCTCAGCATTCTCTTCACCATGCTGTCGCTGTGGTTCATGGGCTTCTATCTGGAGGACGTGAAGGGCGGCAGGTTTCTGCTGGAGACCTATCTCGTCTCCACGCTGGCCGGCGGCATCCTGGCTACGGCGCTCTCCTTTACCGGCATCCTCGGCATGGCGCCCTATGGCACCATCCCGGGCACGGACGTGGCGCTCTTTGGCCTTCTTACCTGCTTCGCCGTGCTCTTCGGCGACCAGCAGTTCTTCATGTTCCCGCTGCCCTTCGGCATCAAGGCGAAATACCTCGCCATCATCTTCATGCTGATCGCCGTCGTCATGCTGCTGGGTGGCGGCAATCCCGTCGAGTATGTCGCCTATCTCGGTGGCGGCCTTGGCGGCTATCTCTATGCCAAGCTCGCTCCACGCCGCGGCTACAGCTACGCCGCCAGCGAAGGCCTCTACGGGATGCGCAACAGCTACTACCGCTGGAAGCGTGCCCGCGCCGCGCGCAAATTTCAGGTGTACATGGGCAAACAGGGCCGCGAGGTCCACTTCGACAAGGAGGGCCGGTACGTCGATCCGGACGACCGCCGCCGCATGCACTGAGCCGCTGTGACCGAAAGCCGTTTGCCGCATCGCACGAGTTGTCTTGCGGCCGAGGGATCACCCACCCGATGATGCCTCACGGCATCCCTAGCAGGTTCAGGGCTGGATATTTGCTCCAGGCTACTCGAAGCTGTCCGAATCGTCGTCGGGCGCGGCCTTGGTCAGTTCCGCACCGATGCGCTCGTGCAGCCGTTCGCTGTAGCCCAGCGGCAGCTGGAAGATGCGGTCGTCCGCCGTCAACACCAGGATGTTGTGTACCGAGTCCAGAATCGCCGAGCAGACCTCGCAGGTCTCCAAATGCTGCTCGATTGCGTGCCGCTCATCCGGCGTCACCGTGTCGTCGATGTAGTCGGAGATGTAGGGCCATACGTGCTTGCAATCGAGTTTCATGCCCTGCCTCCTAACCAGGAGAACCAGCGCCGCCGCTGCGGCAGCTCCCGCTTCAGATACGGCGCCAACTGCTTCTGCAACATCATGCGTGCGCGAAACAGCCGCACCTTCACCAGGTTCCCCTTCACGCCCAGCGCTTGCGCGATCTCCTCGATCGACATCTCCTCTTTGTCGCGCAACAGAAAGACCTCGCGATAACTCGGCGGCAGATCCTGAATCGCCTGCTCGATGTGCTGCAACAGCTCTTCGTGTTCCAGCGTCTCGCTGGGTATCTCGCGCCAGTCCGCCACCAGGAAGGGCGTAAAGTCCTCATCATGGTCTGTGCTATCGAGCGATTCCACCCGTACCTTCGCCGCCTTGCGCAGCCGGCTGCGTGCCTCGTTCAGCGTGATCGACGTCAGCCAGGTGCTGAACTTTGCATCGCCGCGAAAGCTGCTCAGCCCGCGATACGCCTTCAACATCGCCTCCTGCGCCGCATCCTCCGCCTCTGCGGTGTCGCGCAGAATCGACACCGCCGTCATGTAGACGGTGCGTTCGTAAGGACGTATCAGGTCGTGGAAGAGGTCGCGCTCGCCACTCAGGATGCGCTCGATCCACTCCAGTTCTTGCGGTAATGCGCGCACCATACGGCTCTTAGTGTCTCTCCTGCGTGCTCTGCCGCAATGCGGCGTCGAGAATCTGGATCAGCACCTGCTCGCTTTGCTCGCCCGCCTGGTTGTAGACAGGCTTTCCGTCGCCATCCATCAGGACCAGGTCCGGGATGGAGCCCCCATAATACTTCTGCACCAGATCGAGCTGGGCGGGAGACTGTGGCTTGTCGAGGTCGATGATGATGAAGTTCACCTTGTCTCCGTAGCGATCCGCAAGCGCCACCGTGCGCCGCGCCTGCCGCTTCGAGTTATAGCAGCCCTCGCCATAGATCATCACATAGTTCGGCTTGCCGGCGACCAGGCCAGACTGGCTGTCGTTGCCGGTAATCAGCGGCCCGTCCACGCTGTCGCTCTCGTAGTCCAGGTGCGGGTTGAGCTTGAGCTGTCCCTGCGCGAGCAGCGCCGTCCCGAATAGGAGCGCGCCGCCCAGCAGGACGCCGAACCTGATTCCCTTCCTGACATAGCGCATCCCCGACCTCCCGCGTCCATAGGACGGTCAAAGTCGAGACGAGTTACAACAAATCAGCACGGACTGCAGCCGGCCATTACTTAGGATTCACCACCTCAAGCAAATCCGCAACCCTGCCCTCCCAGGCCACTGCTCCAGTGTGGGTGAGCTTCTGCGCTGCGTTGTCCCAGTGCAGGCGCGTGATCCGGCTCTCGCCCTGCTCGTACGCGTAGGTCTTGCCATCGTCGTTGTAGAGGGTGAAATCCGCATCCGCGCCAGGGTAGACGCGCACTTTTTCAAGCCGCTGAGACTGTGAGGTACTCTCCACCGGAACTCCCAACGGGAGGATCGAGCCCGCGCGCACAAACAGCGGAATGGTGTCGATCGGTGCGCTCGCCTCGATCCACCGTCCGCCGTGCAGCCGTTCGTCGGTCCAGTAGTTGTACCAGTCCACGCCGGCCGGTAGATAGACCTGCTTGCTCGTCGCTCCCTGCTCCGTCACCGGCGCCACCAGCAGATCCGGCCCAAACATGTACTCATCGCCCAGCTCGGCCACATGCGGATCGTTTGGAAAGTCCATGAACAGCGCCCGCATATACGGCGCGCCGGTTTCATGCGTCGCGTAACCGAGCGAGTAGATGTACGGCATCAATGCGTAGCGCAGCCGCAGGTATTTCTCCAGAATCGGCTCGGCCTGTTTGCCGTAGGACCACACCTCGTTGTGATCGCGGCTGCCATGCGTCCGGAAGTTCGGCTGGAAGACGCCGTACTCGAACCACCGCGTGTACAGCTCCGGATAGTCGTCGTAGTGGCCAACATTGCCGCGCACATCCGAAGGATCGAGCAGCGGCTGGTGCAGCGGCACATGGCGAGCGGGCAGGTACTGCCAGCCCCCGATGTCGTTGCCCCAGTAGGCAATGCCAGACGCGGTCACATCGAGGCCCGTCGGAATCTGCCGCTTCAGCGTGTCCCACGTCGGATAGATATCCGACGACCAGAACATCGTCCCGTTGCGCTGTGCGCCCAGGTACGCGTCGCGCGACAGCACCAGCGCCCGCGTCTTCAGGTCGCGGCGGAAGCCGTCATAGATCGACGCTGTGTGAAATAGCGG
>DASQRJ010000518.1:0-3034 GCA_035642955.1 Acidobacteriaceae bacterium | reverse complement strand
CTTCGCGTAGGATGGGCACCCCGCTTGTGGCGGAGAGACTGATTTATGAACACGAAAATTGACTACGGTATTGACGCGCCGGGAGTGATCCGGAACCTGCTGGTGATCGGCGTCGTGATTCTTGCGGGTGCGCTGCTGGTTCCTCCGTTTCACATGGGAAGCGCCTACGTAGACCCGCGCGGCTTCTGGATTACCGGCGTCTCCTTCCTGTTGACCGGCGGCCTGATGCTGCTCTACAGCCTGAAGGGGAAGTTCCGCCATCGCGATCGCATGCTGGCGCTGGCGAAGCTGCGCGGCGACGAAGATGTGCTGGATGTGGGCACCGGAAGAGGCTTATTGCTGGTGGGCGCAGCGAAGAAGCTGGTGACGGGCCGCGCGGTGGGACTGGATATCTGGAAGACCAGCGACCTGAGCGCCAACGCACGGGCAAAGACGGAAACCGTGCTGGAGCAGGAGGGTGTGACCGACCGCTGCCGCTTGCTGGAGCGTCCGGCGCAGGATACCGGGTTGCCGGATGCAAGTTTCGATGTGATCGTGTCCAATCTGTGCCTGCACAACATCTCAGCCAGAGCGGAGCGGGATGCAGCCTGTCGTGAAATTGTGCGGCTGTTGAAAACTGGCGGCGCGGCGATCATCTCTGACTTTAGGCACACCGGGCAGTACGCGAAGGTATTTCAGACAGCGGGACTGACGGTGCGGCGTTCGTATCATCCGTGGGACACGTTTCCGCCGCTGACGATTGTGGAAGCGCGGAAGGCGAAGCTGGACTGAGTGAGAATGCCGGTGATCGATGGAACGGACCCTGACGGCGGTTTTGATGTATAACTTGCCCGGGCCTCTTGTATCCACGACCAGGAGGTATTCCGGTGTCCCGTCGATCTTTTCTATCGCAGCTCGCTCGATTCCCACTGATGGCAATTGCCACGCAAGGCTTCGCCACAGAGAGTGCGCCGGCGCAGCCATCGTCCAATCCAAAGAAGTCACTCAACATCATGATGAAAAGCGCCTGGGGATCGGATGACCCGACCAAGGCGGCGTTTCCGTTTTTGCACGGAATGGCGCTCGCCGAGGCGGGCCACTCGGTACAGATCTTTCTTTTGGGCGAGGCGGTCGGATTGATGCGCAAGAGCGAAGCGGAGGCGGTAGTGCCGGTAGGTTGGCCTCCACTGGCTCAGACGCTCGACAAGGTAGCGGCGAAAAAGATCCCGATCTTTGCGTGCGGCGCTTGTTCACGCGCCCGGAACGTGGGAGAAGCAGATCTGGCAAACTACGGCGCGAAGTACGGCAGTCCGGTGATCTTTGTGGGGCTTGTGGAGTGGGCGGACCGTGTGATTACCGAGTAGCGTAAGCAATTTGGCGCCCTCGGCGAGTCAGGAAGGCGACTCAAGAAGTCCCCAGTGTCCTAATTGATCGTCCCTATTTTCGAAGCAGTCTGGACCTTACGCGGCTCGTCCTCATCAAAGGCAGGTGAGGACAAACAACAGCGTATGAACGAGCCGGAGACGATACGGACGATTCTGAAGACGGCGAAGAAGATCGCCGTGGTGGGTTTGTCGGACAGGCCGGGGCGGCCGAGCTTGAGCGTGGCGCATTACATGCAACAGCATGGCTACCGCATCGTGCCGGTGAACCCGCGGGCAAAGAGCAGGACGATCCTGGGCGAGCCGGTCTTCGACACGTTGGACCAGGCCTGCGCTGCGGTCGGGGATATTGACGTGGTCAACGTTTTCCGTGACCCGGTCTTTGTGCCGGAGATCGTGAAGGATGTGATCCGGCTGAAGATTCCCTACCTGTGGCTGCAGGAGGGTGTGATTCACGAGGAGGCTGCCGGCTGGGCGGAGGCCGACGGAATCGGAGTGGTGATGGATCGCTGCATGCTGAAGCAGCACGCAGCCTGGTTGCGGGACGGCGGCCGAAAGTAGAGGATTTGCCATCCAGGCAGATGCGCCTGCGCCGGGTTCCGTCGGGTTCGCTCCCTTCGTTCACGTTTGAGTGATGGATGACCATCCGGTGCCCTCATTTCTGCGATATGCAGGGCGTCCGGTCAGACGTAACCGATTGCTCGCGGCGAAGTCCTACAATAGAGCAAATTTATGAATGCACATTTCAACGCGGGTCTGCAGCGCCGATTGCGCCTGTTCCTGAGCGTTTTGCTGGTGATGGCGGCTGCAATCGGCGCGCGCAGCCAGGCGCAGACGAGCGTGGCTGCGCCGCACCTGAAAGTATCGCTGGTGGCGGATCAGGGATCGGTATCCGCTCAGTCGTCTCACAGAGATATGCCGCCGCATGTCGGGCTGCTCTTCGACCTGGAGCCGGGCTGGCATGTGTACTGGACCAACGCCGGGGATTCGGGTGAACCGCCCGAGGTGAAGTGGGCGCTGCCCGCGGGCGTGACGGTAGGACCGCTGCAGTTTCCCGCGCCGAAGCGGCTGCCGCTCGGGCCGCTGATGGACTTCGGCTACGAGGGACAGGTGCTGTTTCCGGCAGAGTTACATGTCGTCAACGCAAACGGCGCAGTGCCGATTGCGGCGGATGTGCGCTGGCTGGTATGCCGCCAGGCGTGCGTGCCGGGCAAGGCGCACCTGACGATGAATCTGCCGGTGGGCACGGGCGATGCCAGCACGGCGACGCCATTGTTCCAGAAAACCTTCGCGGCGATGCCGAAGGTGTTGCCCGCACGGGCGAAAGCGGTCTTTACGCGCGTTCCCAACGGCTTCCAGTTGGCGGTGCTGACCGGCAACAAGGTGGAGGGTGCACAGTTCTTTCCCGCCGACCAGAGCGTGATTGCGAATGCCGCGCCGCAGCCTGTCACGCCTCGCGGGGATGGCGCGGTGATTGCGCTGAAGCAGGATGAGAATCTACAGAAGACGCCGCAGACGCTAAGCGGCATTGTGCTGCTGGCGGACGGAACGTCCTACCTGGTGCGCGCGGAAGCAGGGATGATTCCGGTAGCGCCGATCTCTGCCTCCGGCAGCGTGGACTTGTTGCGTTACGTGGGTTTTGCGCTGTTGGGCGGCATGCTGCTGAACCTGAT
>DASQRJ010000517.1:0-8535 GCA_035642955.1 Acidobacteriaceae bacterium | reverse complement strand
ATCCGGTCTTTCACATCACCTGTATCACCCATCGCAAGGATCCCGTCTATGCGGCTACCATCGTGGGCAAACCGCCTATGGAGGATGCATGGATGGGACTGGCTGTCGAGCGCATCTTTCTGCCGCTGATACGGCTCTCGGCGCCGGAGATTGTCGACATCTACCTGCCGCCCGAAGCGGTCTTCCACAACCTGATGATTGTGTCGATTCGCAAAAGCTATGCGGGTCAGGCGCGCAAGGTCATGAGCGCCATCTGGTCGCTGGGCCAGGCCATGTTCACCAAATGCATCATCGTTGTGGATGAAGATTGCGATGTGCACGACGTTGCCGAAGTCACTCTGCGCGTGGCCAACAACATCGATCCGGAGCGCGATATCCAATTCACCATGGGACCGATCGACTCACTCGACCATGCTTCGCGGCTGCCCAACTACGGCAGCAAGATGGGCATCGACGCAACCCGCAAATGGACCGCGGAAGGATTCAGCCGCCCCTGGCCGCCCATGATCGAGATGGACGCGGCCACCAAGGCCCGCGTCGACGCAATCTGGAAAAGGCTGGGACTCGACGCATGAGGAAACGGCAACTCCCCTTTGCTGTCTGGATTCTGGCTCTCGCATCGCTCGTGTCGCCGGCGCTGCGCGCGCAATCGATTGAGAACTTCCGCTGGCTCGATCTGCGGCAGCCCAGCGATGTGCAGACCATCGTCGCGCGCGCGTTGATGAATGAGCCCTATACCGCGTTGCGCGAGATCGGTTACATCGGTCTGCCGCCGAAGGAGACCGCGACGCCCCCGCCGAAGGAGACCACGCCGCCGCCGGCCCGGAGCGCTGCTGCGCCGGCATCGAACGCAAGCAATCTCGCCGCAAACACTTCCAAGCTGGCGGTGCCGCGCGATGCGCACCTGCTGGTCATCACCGCGGAGCGCACCAACCCTGCCGCGCTTCCGGATGAGGACATCCTGAGCGTCTATGACGTGAACCAGCGGCAGATCTCTGCGACGTTGCTGCTGCGTGGTCCCGGGGTGCGCCTGCTGGGATGGCTGCGCATGTGGCGCGAGGGCACTCCCGAACTGGTGGCAACCTACGACGACTGTGTCGAATGCCAGCGGACCACCTTCTTCACCACCTTCCACATCGACCTGAAGTCGCACCAGTGGCAGGCGCGCTGGCCGCGCTCCACCGCCGGGGCGCCGATCTTCTCCGAAGGGCAGGAGGCCAACGGCGGCCAGCAGGTCTACGCGCTGCTGGACGATGAAGCGGGCCGCGTCGTACTGGGCACCTGGGCCCATTTCAGTATCCATGGCCGCCCGGATACCGACGTTGTCTACGCCTACCGCGTCGAATACTACGGCTCCCACGAAGCCGCGGAACCGATGGTCGGAGTGCAGGCTCGTGCCTTCGAGCAGCGCCTCTGCGGTGGACAGGGCGTGCTCTTCGGGCTGGCCGACGGCCAGGATAGTGCGCTGTGTCACTCGCTCGGCGTCACCAGCTCGCCTCAGTCGCTGGCGGCCCGCAGACGGCACCGGGCTCATTAGCTTGCCGTCTCGCATGCGAATCCGTTGTCTGGCGGTCTCTTGTCTGGCGGCCTGCGCCGCTCTTCTGTTCGCTGCCTCGGCCTCCGGGCAGAAGGAGCCTGCCGGGGAACAGCACTACTTTGCGCCGCTAAACACCGTGGCGGTATTCGCCGAATATGCAAATTCATCGAGCCACATCATTCTTGGCAACGACCGCCAGAGAAAATTCGCGGGGCTGGCGCTTTCCTACCAGCGCGAGATCTCTGCCAATCATTGGATGGCGTGGGATTACAGTGCGGAGATCCGGCCGGTTCTGGTGGCAAGCGATCCTACGCTCGATGGAAAACGGGCCACTGTGACCATCGATGGGAATACCCAGGTGTATGAGATTCGCGTTTCCCACAAAATACCCATCGAGAATGTGAAGTACTTTCGGGATCAAAGCTTCTCTGGCACCACGCTGCAAGGCGACTCCTTCACCGAGGTGCTCCATAACGACCTGGGGCGGCGCTGGACCTACTCGTCGGGTATCACCCCGGTTGGCTTCTCCGTGCATCTGCTGCCGGAACACCGCCTGCAGCCTTTCCTCAGCAGTACCGGCGGTTTCATCGTGAGCGCCCGCGATATTCCCGAGTTCGATACCTCCGCCTTCAACTTCACCTTCAGCTTTGGCGGGGGCGTGGAGTGGTTCCGTGATCACCAACGCTCCTGGACGGTGGAGTACCGCGTGCAGCACATGTCGAATGCAGAGATCGGCACTTTCAACCCGGGTATCGACGCGCAGTTTGTGCGGGTTGGCTACCGCTTCGGATTCCGCTCGCTATCCCAGGTTCTCGATAAGCTGCATTAGAACCGACTCCAGGTGGTGTATCTCGCCTGCGCTGAGCGTGCGCAGCATCTGCGCCTGAAGCTTGAGGGCAATTCTCTTACCCTTGCTGAATACGCGCAGGCCGAGGGGGGTGAGGGTGGCCAGCAGCGTATGCACATTCTCCGGATCGGGCGATCGCCGAACCCAGCCGCGATCCTCGGCGGCCGCCAGCAGCGCGTGCGTGGTCTGCGGCGTTACCTCGCAGATGCGGGAGATATGGGCGCCGCTGGTTCCCGGCGCCTTGGTCAGGGCAGCCAATAGCTGCAATTGCGCCGCGGTAATGCCCAGCGGCCGGAGCTGCTCCTCCATGCGTTCGCGGAAGAGCGTCGTCATCCGGCGCGTCAGCTTCAGCACCTCCGGAGGGGCCTTTTCTGTTCGCCCTCTTTTTTGTGATGCGCGCACCATATCAGCCTCCTGATACTCTATCAGTACCCTGATACTCCCTGCCGAGGCCGGATGACGGACGACTGGAAGCCAAGCCATAACCCGTGGTTGATCGCGCTTACGGTCACGCTCGCCACCTTCATGGAGGTGCTCGATACCTCGATTGCCAATGTCGCCCTGCCGCACATTGCCGGATCGCTAGGCGGAAGTCAGGAAGAGGCGACCTGGGTCCTTACCAGTTATCTGGTTTCGAGCGCTATTGTGCTCCCCATCTCCGGATGGCTGGCAAATCGTTTTGGCCGCAAGCGCTTTTATATGACCTGCGTCGCCATGTTTACGGTCTGCTCCTTCTTCTGCGGGCTGGCGCACACCCTGCCGCTGCTCATCTTCGCGCGCGTGCTGCAGGGTCTGGGCGGCGGTGGCCTGGCCACCAGCGAGCAAGCCATCCTGGCCGATACCTTCTCGGTGGAAAAACGCGGTCAGGCCTTCGCGCTGTACGGCATGGCAGTGGTCGTCGCTCCCGCCATCGGGCCCACGCTGGGCGGCTACATCACGGACAATCTGGACTGGCACTGGATCTTCTTCATCAACATTCCGGTCGGACTCATTTCATTATTTCTCTCCAACCGCATGGTCGAAGATCCGCCGTACCTCAAGGAACGCAGCCTCAAATCCGGCCCCATCGATTCCGTTGGCCTGGGGCTGGTCGCGGTTGGCGTCGGCTGTCTGGAGTATGTCTTCGACCGCGGGCAGGAAAAGGACTGGTTCGGGGATCCTTACATCACCGCCTTCGCCATCCTCGCCGCCGCGCTGCTGATTATCTTCGTCTTCTGGGAGTGGAACCATGAAGACCCGGTGGTGGATCTGAAGCTGTTGCGCAATCGCAACTTCGGCACCGCGATCTTCCTGCAGTTCATTCTCGGCATGGTGCTGTTTGGCAGCACCGTCCTGATTCCGCAATTCCTGCAGGTGCTGTTGGGCTATACCGCGGAACGTTCGGGCATGGTTCTGTCTCCCGCGGGATTCTGCTTGGTGGTGACCATGTTCATTGCCGGACGTGTCGTCGGCAAGATGGATCCGCGCCTGCTCGTCACCATGGGCTACATCATTACGGCGATTGGCCTCTTCAATCTCACCCGGCTCGACCTCGACGTGAGCTTTGCACAGGTCACGCTATGGCGTGTCTACCAGGTGTTGGGACTCGCCTTCATCTTCATTCCCATCAGCACCCTGAACTACGTCGGGGTGCCGCGGGAGAAGAATAACCAAATCTCCTCCTTCTCCAACTTCGCGCGCAACCTGGGGGGCAGCCTCGGCACCGCGCTCCTCACTACCTTCCTGGCGCGCAGCGGCCAGGTGTACCAGCAGGAACTCGCCGGCAATGTCAGACCGGGCAGCCGTGTCTACAGCGACTACCTCGCCCACACCCAGGCGGCCTTGATGCGCCTCGGCCAGGACTCCGCGGCGGCAGCGCAGCTCGCCTACGCCCGCGCCTACCAGCAGATGCTGCGCCAGGCCTCGATGCTCAGCTACAAAAATGCGTTCCTGATCCTCAGCGTGACCATCTTCTGTCTTGCACCGTTGCCCTTCATCATGCGCCGGCCGCCCCGGGCCCTGAAGCCGGCCGCCGGCGCCGGGCACTGAGCAGGAGACAACCCGCGCGCAAGATCTTTGGCTGGGGTCGTCTGTTTTGGTCGGTAGTTGACGGCCTTTCTCTCGCCTCCTGTTACACTCATGAGTTTTCTAAAATCTTGATTTTTGGAAAGTGCAGACGATGGCTGAGATCGGACGCGTGGGGGTGTTGGGCGCGGGCACCATGGGAAATGGCATCGCCCATGTCTTTGCCCGCAGCGGCTTTCCCGTGGTGCTGGCGGAGGTGGATCAGCCGGCACTGGATCGCGGCCTCAGCACCCTCGAGAAGAACCTGGCGCGCGAAGTGGCCAAGGGCAAACTGGCGCAGCCGGATGCGGATGCTGCGCGGGCGCGCATCACCGGCACGCTCGAACGCAGGACGCTTGCCGGGTGCGATCTGGTAGTGGAAGCCGCTACGGAGCGTTTCGCGGTCAAGCAGGCGCTCTTTCAGGAACTCGACGGGCTGCTGGGTGCGGACGCCATCCTCGCCTCGAACACCTCGTCGATCTCCATCACCAAGCTGGCGGCCACGACCAAGCGTCCGGACCGCGTCATCGGCATGCACTTCTTCAATCCTGTGCCGGTCATGCAACTGATCGAGGTTATCCGGGGCCTGCAGACCTCACAGGCGACCTTTGACGCGGTGAAGGCACTCTCCGAGCGGCTCGGCAAGACGCCCGTGGAGGTCAACGATGCGGCGGGTTTCATCTCCAATCGCGTGCTGATGCCGCTTTTGAACGAGGCGATCTTCGCCGTCATGGAGGGTGTGGCCACGCCGGAAGCGGTCGACAAGGTCTTTGAGCTTGGGATGGCGCATCCAATGGGTCCATTGACGCTGGCGGACTTTATCGGGCTCGATGTCTGCCTGGACATCATGCGCGTGCTGGAGGATGGTCTGGGCGATCCGAAGTACCGCCCCTGCCCGCTGCTCATCCGCATGGTGGACGCAGGCTGGCACGGGCGGAAGTCCGGCAAGGGTTTTTTTGAGTATCCGCAGAAGTAGTAGTGAAACTAGAGACGAAGACAGACAGCATCAGACAAGAGAAGACAAAGACAGAGTGAAATAACTGGTGTTGTCTGGCGTTGCCTGCATCGTTCTGCCGTTATCTTGGGAGATATTCATGGACGCACTCAGCATAGGCGCGGTGCGCGCTGCCGAGCAGGTGGCGCAGGCGCATGGCATCACGGTCAGTAACGCCGAAGTGGTTGCCGACGGCTCAAATCTGCTGGTCCATCTCAAACCTGCGCCCCTGCTGGCTCGCGTAGCCACCACCAGTGCGCTGTTGCGCCGCCCGGTCAGTGCCTGGCTGGGGCGCGATGTATCCGTGGCCGCGTTTCTGCATCAGCAGGGCCTGCCGGTGGTGCCGCCCAGCGATCTGCTGCCGCCGGGACCGCATCTCTACGACGGCTACACCATGAGCTTCTGGCAGTGGGTCGACCACGAACGAGATGCCATGATTCCCACCGCCGAGGCGGGGGCTATGCTGCGCGATCTGCACGAAACTCTGCGCGGCTATCGCCATTTAGAATCGGGCGCCGAGCTGCCGCTGCTCGAGATATTTAACGAGATCACGCGTTGGCTGAAGTTTCTGGAAGGACGGCGCGCGCTCTCCGGCGGCGAGCTGATCCAGTTGCGGGAGACCCATTGGCGCCTGGCCGAGACGCTGCGCTATGGCGGCCGTGCGATTCAGCCGATCCACGGCGACGCCCACCGCAAGAACCTGCTTAAAACCGCCAAAGGCTGGCTCTGGACCGACTTTGAGGATGCCTGCGGCGGCCCCACCGCCTGGGACGTCGCCTGCCTGGTGCGCACCGCGCCTGAGGGCATCGAGGCCGCGCTGGCCTCGTATCCCGGCGCGCCGACCTGGGATGAACTGTTGCCCTACCTGCGCGCCCGCGAGCTGGAGGCGGTGGTCTATTGGCAGCTCCAGGCTGAACGCTTCCCGGAACAGCGCCCGGAAGCGCACGCCAAACTGCGCGACTGGGAGCGCCGCCAGCCTCACTCCGGAGCCTTCGGGCAGTAGGGGAGAGCAGACAACCGCAGACCAGGACACGCGGACCAGGACAGAAAACAGCGGACAACGGCAGAAACGGTCTAGGGTCCTGAGTCCAAAGTTCGCATCATAAATACCCGTCATCCTGAGCGGAGTTTGGCCCGCTTTTTGCGCCAGACGGAGTCGCCCAAACGGAGTCGAAGGATCTGCTGTTCGCGGCTTCAACGTGTACAGCGAACTTCTGATTCACCACACTAGGTTCTGGTGTTGTCTGCTTTTGTCCGGTTTTCCTCTGCTTTTGCCTCTCTCGGGCGTATGCTTTCTGGATGATGCGCATGACGGTGCTGGCGAGCGGGTCCAAGGGCAACAGCACCCTCATCGCCACCCGCCGCACGCGCATCCTGGTCGATGCCGGGCTCTCCTGCCGCGAGATTCTGCGGCGCATGCACACCGCCGGCGAGGATCCGCGCTCGCTCGATGCCATCCTCATCACGCACGAACATCAGGACCACGTGCAAGGCGTCGCCGTGCTTGCACGGAAGCTGGGAATCCCGGTGTATTTCACCGAGATGACGCACCGTGCCTGGATACGCTGGTTGCGTCCCAGCAAGCGCACCAGCTATGCCGAGTGGCTGCGCCAGCGCCAACAGGGTGCGGCCAGCGGCGAAAGATCGAGCACCAGCACGGCCGTCGCCGAGGAGACCGAGCTCTGTGAACCAGCGACCGTCGAACGCGATCCCGCGGCTCTCCCTGCTGTGGCTTATTTCGAAGCAGGAAAGCGCTTCGTTGTCGGCGATATCGACGTGGAGCCCTTTACCATCCCGCACGACGCGGCGGATCCGGTCGGTTTCGTCTTCGTGGGCGAGGGCGTCCGCATCGGCTTTGCCACCGACCTGGGCTATATGCCCGCCAATGCGCGACAGGCGCTACGCCGCTGCGATCTCCTGATGCTGGAATCGAACCACGACACCGAGATGCTTCGCGACGGCCCCTACCCGTGGAGCGTCAAACAGCGTGTGATGTCCCGCGTGGGCCACCTCTCGAATGAGGCCGCTGCCGAATTTCTGGAACGGAACTACGACGGGCAGGCAGCGTATGTCATTCTGGCGCACCTCTCAGAGAGCAATAACTTGCCAGCATTGGCGCGGGTGAGTGCGGAACGGGCACTCCGCGACCGGATGAGTCTGCTGGCAAATAAGCTACTCCTGGCCGAACAGGACCAGCCACTGGCCGCAATCTCTCTTTAACCTGCTATCCTGTTCCCGCTGTGTCAGTTACGTAACACAATGCAGAAGATTGGGTACTGCCGAGGTTACCAGATTGGGAATCCGCTGGTTTTCGACGGCATCCAATCGTTATCATAGGGTTAACGAAGATGACTTCAGGAATTCAGAGACGGCCAAAAGAAGTTGACAGCGACGTGCTGGCTTCGCCACGCTACACCCGCCAGGATGGCTGCGTCGATTCGGTGGTTGGCGACATCCTCTCCAGTTGGCGCTACGACATCTCCGGCATCACCGCGGCGATGCGTGGCGACTACGAAGAACATTTCAGGGAGTGCGCCTACTGTCGCAGCCGGCAGCACCTGCACCGGACGATTGACGTTGTCCTGATCGGCACGACCACCGTCTCCACCGCCGCTTTTGTCCTCGCGCTGGCGATCATTCATCACATCCAACCGCTGCAGCACTGGGCTCTCGTCAGCCTCCATCTGTGGGAGATACCCATTGTGCTCAGTCTGCAGGCGGCTGCGGTGGGGGGCTTGCTGCTCTCCTTCCTGTGCTGGGTGCTGGTGGCCATCGCCACCCCTGCTCCGGTCTTTCTTACCGGTGTGGCAATGAATCAGGCGCGCTCTCTGCATGGGCGCTCGCTCGACGATAGCGACTCGCGCGTTGCCTGATCCCACATTGCTTCTCTGAATGGCATACGTTGAAAAAATCAGGCCAGCCTTCGGGCTGGCCTGATTTCGTTTTTACGCAGCGAAGACTAGAGCATTTGTCGGTATAGGAGTAGACCGTCCAGCGACCGCCCTCGTGGCTTTTCGTTAAGGAAAAGCCAAACCGAATGCATCTCGGCGGTTCATCGTATTACCGAAAATGCTCTATTTCGCCGCATCCAGCCGCAGGCCGCCCGTCAGTTCG
>DASQRJ010000516.1:0-10042 GCA_035642955.1 Acidobacteriaceae bacterium | reverse complement strand
CGCGGAGCAGCCGGAGATTCCGCTGAGCCGAGCGCAAAGGGTCGCCGACCGGGAGCGGGCCGCGGAGATCAGTACGGCCGCATCTGCGCCGGGCATAACATCAGGCATGCCGCAGGGCGCGAAGGCTGCTGCTGCGCCTCTGCTTCCGCCAGTTCCAAGGGCAGAGCCCGCTTTCGTTCGCTCGAAGGAACCGGCGGCGAAATCCAGGCCGAAGCGCGGCGTCTCGGTGCATCTCAGCGGGAGCCTGAGACGGCTGGTGCCGCACGGCGCCGCTGCCGAGTCCGGTACGGTCAGGCTGCTGAAGCGAATCGCGTGGGTGGCGCTGGTAATTGCCTTTATCTGCCTGATCCTGTGGGCGCTGGCGCCTCGGGGCTTCCTGTTTGGCCAGGGGCCGCCCGCGGAATGGGACTATCGGCAGCCGAAACCGGCTTTGGCAAGCCGCGCTGCGCCAGCAGCGCCGGGCGATGCTGACGCCGACTCGCCACAACCGGGCGTTGCCGGCTCCTTGCCGGACCCCTCAGAGGCGGCAACACCAAACCTTCCAACGGCGGCGCTGACCAAGCGCCCCAGCCCCGTGCGGACACCGCTTGTCCATCCCATTCCCAGCGACGCAACCGCCGGAGTGCCGCAACGGACGAAACGACATCACCGGCATCTGCTGGGTCTTGGCAAGTTGTGGCACTGGGTCCGGCATCCCCACCACGGCAAGAGCGACCAGGACACACCGTAGAGCATTTTCGGTATAGGTGTAGACCGTGCAGCGACCGCTCTGGTGGCTTTTCGTTAAGGAAAAGCCACACCGAATGCCACTCGGCGGTTCACAGTATTACCGAAAATGCTCTAAGGTCAGCCTCCGCTATTTGTAACCAGGGTTGCGATCTTTTCCCCATCGGGTGAGCCCAGGCCGGTGCATGGATCCCAGCCGGCGGCGGCCTTGTAGCTGCCATTCGAGCCGGAAGTGATATCGAAGAAATTGGCTTCGCCGCCGGAATAGAGCGTGGGGTTCAGAAAGCCGGCATTGCGGCCGGTCTGCTGATTGACCAGCGCCACCAGCGCGGCCCACAGCGGAGCCACGGCACTCGTGCCGCCCACAACAGCGGACTGCCCATCGACCAGGATCTGGTAGCCGGTTGCGGGCGCGGCATCGCCGGCAACATCGGGCACGCCGCGGCCGCCGCTGCCGTTGGCGGGTGCGGGCACCTTGGCGCCCGACTGCCAGGAGGGCAGCGCGAAGTAGCTGGAAACGCCGCCGCCGGTAGCGCCGCCGCCCGCGGATTGATCGTTCCAAACCGTCTCACTGGAGCGGACGCCGTTCGACAGATTGAGCTGGGTGCCCCCACAGGCAAGCACATGCGGACTGGAGGAGGGGAAGTCGACGTGGTTTGCGCCGTCGGAGACCCCGTCGCTTGAACCGGAATCGCCGGAGGCTACGGTGATGGTGATGCCGAGGGCGGCGGCGGACTGGAGCGTGTTGTCGAAGCTCGACAGCGACGATGTGTCAAATGTGGACTCCGGCCCGCCCCAGGAGATCGAGATGACGGAAGGCTTGTTAATGGTGTCGTGGATGGCGGCGGAGATGGCGTCCTGAAATCCCTGATTGGTGTTGGGCGCAAAGTAGACGGCGACGCGGGCGCCGGGCGCGATGGTTCCGGCGACCTGGATGTCGAGCGCGACCTCGCCATCGGCGCCGTTGGGATCGCCGGGTGCGTTGGCGCCGCCGTCGACCGGCACCGCAACCACCGTCGGCGGCGCGATGCCGAGCTGACCGAAGTACGTCTCGATATCGGATTCCTCGAAGCCGCCGCCGAGTTCGATGATCCCGATGCATTGTCCCTGGCCCGTGGCGTTAGTGGGATAGTCGTAGGCCTTGGCGACCTGGGGCGGGGTAAAGCTGGCCTGCGCGGCCTTGGGATTGGCGATCTGACTGAGCCAGCGAATGTGCGGGCGCGCGATGGGACGTGTATCCAGGCCGAGCACGTTTTCAATGACGGCGGATTCCGGTTCCGGCACGGACATCTTTCCGGTGAATGCGTGGAAGTAGCGGCCCGCGGGCGGCGGCGCGGTGTGCTCGTAGTCGTTGAGTTGTACGCCGAAGGTCTGCTCCAACTGCTGTGCTGTGCCGCGAAGCCAGACGCGGCGCGCGGCGCGATCTTCATGCACCAGCGTGAGGCCGTGACGGGCGGCGAGGGTGCGCACCTGATCCATCGCCTGCTGGGTGGCGCCGTGGGTGTTCAGATATTCCTCGCGGCTGAGCTGGCGGCCCTTCAGCGCTGCGATATCCAACGGCTGCGCGCGTTTGAGCACCACCGTGACCGTGATCTGCTGGGTGGCGGAGGTCTTGCCCACGTGGCGGCAGTTGCGCGGCGCGGAATGATCGCTATGGGGAAGGGGGACGAGACGCAACTGACGGTCGGGGGACATGAGGAACTCCTTTGGCTGAGTGATGCCACTCAATAGATGCTCGATCCAGGCTTCGCAGCCACCCGAATGGGCTGACGGCTGGAAGCGGCGAGAAGTTCCACTATTTTCAGAAGTTTCCGGGAAGGTGCGGGCGCCGGTTCGTCGAATCTTTTCGTCTTTTAACAGAAGCGCCGGCGCAGAAGCGGCGCGCCGGGGGCGGGAGTGGCATTTGGAATCGCACTCACCATAATGGCGCGACATCACGAAATCGTGCCTGCGACTGCGGCGTGTTTCAGTCGCGCGTTTGTACCGGTGGTGCAGTGACTCGATCTCCATGGCTCGGTGGCTGAGAGATCACCAGGAAGCGTGCATCGTCGCTGCCGCGATTGAAGACCTGATGCGGCGTCTGCGCGGGAACGGTGAGCCCGGCGAATGGAGCGAGGCGGTGTTCTTCACCGCCGAGTTCGATGGAAAGTTCGCCGGCGAGCGCGTAAAAAAACTGCGTTGCGGCCCGGTGCAAGTGACGCTGCTCCGCGGCGCCGGGTGGCATGCACTCTTCAATCACGCTGAGATCCTGGGAGCGATGGAGATGCCAGCCATCGCATATCCGTGGACAGCTGGCGCTGGGCCAGGTGTAATGCTCGGCGCTGCCGATGCTGACAACTCTCTTTGCGGCGGCCTCCTGCTATCGGAACAACCTGAGCGAGACGCCAGGTATACGCAAAGCGTACATGCGTCACCTGCAATGCGTTTTTTTCTTTCTTCGCGGCGCTGGAGCGTTGCAAACCCGGACGATTTCACTATCTTTGTTGGTGATGAGGCGGCGCGGCTTCCGGCCACCTCTATCCATTGCGCGAATTGTATTTGCCAAGGAGTGAATATGCGGCGGCGGGAGTTTGTGAAGGCCATGCTTGCAGCGTCTGTGAGCGCGCGAACCATGATGGGACAGCAAGCGCCAGCCTCGGTAGCGCCATCCGCGCCGCCGCCGATTCCTCCGCAAGCCGCACCGCCGCCCGCGCCAGGTCCTTTGCCCTGGATGCGCGGCCTGCTGGAGGCGAAGCCGCTACCGATGACGCCGCTGGTGCCGGATGCTGTAGCGCACACGCAGACATACTTTTTCACCCGGCAGCAGCTTGCCACGCTGCGGCAGCTATGCGAGGTGCTGATGCCTCCGCTGAAAGGCTCCCCAGGAGCCCTGGACGCTGGCGTACCAGAATTCCTGGACTTTCTGATCTCGGTATCGCCCGCGGATCGGCAAAAGTCATACGTCGACGGCCTGGAACGCCTGGACGCCGAGGCGAAGCAGCAGTTCGGCATTCCTTTTACCGGGGTGAATCTGCAGCAGGCCGATACATTGATCCGGCCCTGGCTGCGGACGTGGATGACCGATCATCCTCCCACCGATTCTTACGAGCGATTCATGAATCTGGCGCACAGCGACATTCGCACGGCGACGATCAACTCGAAGCCGTGGACGGATGCGCTGCCCGCAGATGACGAGCGCCGTATGGAGGAGGGTTTGTTCTGGTATCCGGTGGATCCGGATCTCAATCGCAGGGGGTCGCGGGAGCGCCGAGAGGCTTGATCGAAAGCATGGCAGGGTTGCAAGAAAAAATGGAGAGGGCTCAACCGGGATGGAGGCTCACTCGGGATGCTGGACGAAGTCGATGTACTGATTATTGGCTCGGGACATTCCGGAGGAATGGCTGCGAAGGTGCTCACCGAAAAAGGCATCTCCTGCGTCATGCTGAATGCTGGCCCAGTGGCCGACATACGCAAAGACACGGAGCTGCGGCAGGCCTTCACACTTCCCTATCGCGGATTCAGGCAGCCGGGGCAGTTGCCGCACGTCTTCCAGGCCAACGAGTTCAACGCGAATACATGGGTGGATGAGAAAGAGGTTCCCTACACATACGCGCCGGCGAGCCCGTACAACTGGGTACGCGTGCGCCTGTTTGGTGGCCGATCCCTGTTCTGGTCGCGGCAGTCCTTCCGGCTGAGCGACTATGAGTTCAAGGCGAAATCGCATGACGGCTTCGGAGACGACTGGCCGATCGGCCTGGCGGATCTGGCGCCGTACTACTCGAAGGTGGAGGAGATTTTCCGCGTCGAGGGCGAGCCCGCGGGGCTGCCGCAGTTTCCAGACGGCAACTTTGTGCCGTTCGCCGAAAACCCCTGGTGCGTCGCGATGGAACGCTTCCACCAGGCAGGCGAGCAGCGTGGCGTGCCGGTGTGCAAGCAGCGCACATCGCTCGGCGTGAACGGCCTGGCCAGCTCCATCAACCTGCTGCTGCCGGATGCCTTCGAGACGGGAAAGCTGGAGGCCATCCCGAACGTCGTAGTGCGCGAGCTGCGCGTGAATCCGGAGACGGGGCTGATCCGCGAGGTGCATTTTGTGGACCGCATCTCGCGCCGGGAGATGTCGATCAAGGCGCGGGTGGTGGTGCTGGCGGCGGGAACGCTGGAAAGCACGCGGCTGCTGCTGAACTCGAAGATGGCAAACTCAAGCGGCGTGATGGGCCACTATTTGATCGATCAGATTTACGGCGCGGGCATCGTGTGCTCTGTACCCGAGGCGCGCGACGGCAAGAGCACGCGCGAGCTGATGCAAGGTGCGGCGATCGTTCCCCGCTTCCGCAATATCCAGACGAGGGAGAAGAATTTTCTGCGCGGCTATGCGCTGAACGTATCGAGCAGTACCCACCCCATGGACCCGAAAAACTTTGCCTCCTATGGCAGAGAGCTGGAAGAGAAGCTGGAGAGCTACAGCGGGAGCGGTTTCCATGTGAGCATCATGGGCGAGGTGCTGGCGCACAAGGAGCATTGCGTCACCATCGACAAGCACGTCGCCGATGCCTGGGGCATCCCCGTATTGCACATCGACACGCGCTACACGGACAACGAGTTCAACATGGCGCGCGACGCGGTGGACACGAGCCTGGAGCTGGCTCACCTGGCGGGCTTCGAGGTGCTGGCGAAGAACTCCGACCCGAATCCCCCGGGCTACAGCATTCACGAGCTGGGCACTTGCAGGATGGGCGACGACCCCAAGACCAGTGTGTTGAACAAGTGGTGCCAGAGCCACGACATCAAGAACCTCTTCGTGGTGGACGGCAGCAGCTTTGTAAGCGCGGGATGGCAGAACCCGACCATGACCATTCTGGCGCTGGCGATGCGGTCGTCCGAATATCTGGCCGAGCAGATGCGGCAGAGGAATGTGTAATCGTCGCAGTTACAACGGAATATTCCCGTGCTTCTTCGGCGGATTGGTATCGCGCTTGCCGTCGAGCATTTCGAGCGCGCGGATGAGGCGGCGGCGCGTTTCGCGCGGGCGGATGACGGCGTCAACGTAACCGCGCTCGGCGGCGATGTATGGCGTGGCGAAGCGCTCGCGAAACTCGGCGACGCGTTCCTTGCGCGCTTCGCTGAGCACCGTAGCTTTGCGCTCCTCGCTGAGTTCGCCTTCCTTCGCCTCGGCGGCGCGCAGCGCCTGCGCAAGTTCTCGGCCGTAGACGATGTTGACCGCGCCCTCCGCACCCATCACGGCAATCTCCGCCGTCGGCCAGGCAAAGTTCGCATCGGTGCGGATGTGCTTCGAGCTCATGACGCAGTACGCGCCGCCGTATGCCTTGCGCGTGATAACCAGTAGCTTGGGCACCGTGGCTTCGGCGAAGGCGTAGAGCAGCTTCGCGCCGTGGCGGATGATGCCGCGATGCTCCTGCTCCGTCCCCGGGAGGAAGCCGGGAACGTCCTCCAGCGTGACGAGGGGAATGTTGAAGGCATCGCAGAAGCGCACGAAGCGCGCCGCCTTGGTGCTGGCGTCGATGTCGAGCACGCCGGCGAGGAACGCGGGCTGATTGGCGACCACGCCGACGGAGCGGCCGCTCAAGCGTGCGAAGCCCACGACAATGTTGCGCGCGAAGTGTTCCTGCACCTCGAAGAAGTAGCCATCGTCGACGATGCGTGCGATCACGTGCTTGATGTCGTAGGGCTGCGATGGATCGGCCGGCACGATGGTGTCGAGCGCGGTGTCTTCGCGATCGGCAGGATCGTCGGTGGCGCGGCGCGGCGGCGGATCGAGATTGTTGGCGGGCAGGAAGCTGAAGAGTTCGCGCAGCATCGCGAGACATTCCTGATCGTCGTGCGCGAGGAAGTGGGCGACGCCCGAGACCTCATTGTGGGTCGCCGCGCCGCCCAGCTCTTCCTTCGAGACTTCTTCGTGCGTCACCGTGCGAATGACATCCGGACCGGTGACGAACATGTGGGCGGTCTTGTCGACCATGAGGATGAAGTCGGTGATGGCGGGCGAGTAAACGGCGCCGCCGGCGCAGGGGCCCATGATGGCGGAGAGCTGCGGCACCACGCCCGAAGCGAGCGTGTTGCGGAGGAAGATATCCGCATAGCCCGCGAGTGAGACAACACCCTCCTGAATGCGTGCGCCGCCGGAATCGTTCAGCCCGATGATGGGCGCGCCCACGCGCATGGCGGTGTCCATGATCTTGACGATCTTGGCGGCATTGCTCTCCGAGAGCGAGCCGCCGAAGACGGTGAAGTCCTGGGCATAGACAAAGACGGTGCGGCCGTCGATGGCGCCATAGCCGGTGATGAAGCCATCGCCCGGGATGCGCTGCTTGTCCATATCGAAGTCGGTGGCGCGGTGGGTGACGAACTTGTCCGTCTCTTCGAAGGATCCGGGGTCCAGCAGCAGCTCGACCCGCTCGCGGGCGGAAAGCTTGCCGGCGCGGTGCTGGCGCTCGCGGCGCTCGACGCCGCCAGCCTCCTCGGCCAGGGCGTGGCGACGTTCCAGTTCGGCAAGGGAGGCAGCGTGGGGATGGCTGGGATGCGTTTCGTCCATGGGAAACGCAATTATAGGACTGGCCATCCGGGCAACGGAGCCTGCGGCTCGTTTACGGTGGGCGCTCCCGATGGTCGCTAGCCGCATACTTCTGCCGCGTAGCCAATGAAACGATGCCGTCTAGCAGCACAGGAACGACTGAGCGGTCTTGCTGATTCTAAAGGAAATACGGATAGTAGACAGCCCTTGAGGCCCTAGTGTGCACGGCAGGGCGCACAAACTAAAGGGCGTGCTTGTGAAAGATGTCGTCCTTTTCCCGGCAGGGGGAGCAGAGGGCACTGACCCCGCAACCGAGCAGCAAGGCCGCGCCGACGGTGATAAGGATCGCCGGCAGGTACGACTCCAGCCCGGATAACCAATGAGCGACGATGGAAAAATCGGTGGATAGCATCGAAATACTCCGCGCCATTGATATAGAACGCAAAATCCGTTACCTGGTTGCTGACAGGCTCAGAATAACCCTGCTTGCTACTTGACAGCGTCCCCACAAACGGGGCAAATATCGTCCCTCAATACGCGCAGATGAGAGTAACCCGGGGAGTATCGACTTGGGAAGCCCTTCTCCTGGCAAGGTTTAGCGCGGATTCCCAGTACCGGAAAAGGCCGGATTTTCCACCAGTTTGCCGGTTTTCACACAGCGGAAGCAGAATCGAAGTGCGTGGCAACCCCCTTATACAACCCGGATCGATCTGGCGACGGTGAACCCCGGCTCCGCTGGCTTTTCCTGGACCTGAACTCCTATTTCGCCTCGGTGGAGCAGGAGCTGGTGCCCAGCCTGCGCGGAAGGCCGGTGGCCGTAGTGCCGGTGATGGCCGACACCACCTGCTGCATCGCGGCCAGCTATGAGGCCAAGCACTTTGGGGTGAAGACCGGGACGCAGGTGGGCGAGGCCAAGCGCATGTGCCCGGGCATTGAGCTGGTAGAGGCCCGGCATGAGCTGTATGTGGACTATCACAACCGCATCGTCGCAGCGGTGGAGTCGGTGGTGCCGGTGTCGTCGGTGATGTCGATCGACGAGATGGCCTGCCGGTTGATGGGCCGCGAGCAGCCGCTGCTGGCGGCGCTCGACCTGGCGCAGCGGGTGAAGACGAAGATCCGGGATACGGTGGGCTCGACCCTGCGCTGCTCGGTCGGGCTTGCCCAGAACCGCTATCTCTCCAAGGTTGCGAGCGATATGGAGAAGCCGGACGGGCTGGTGGCGCTGACGCCGGACATCCTCGAAGCCGCGCTGTTGACGCTGACGCCACGCGATCTGCCGGGCGTGGGTCCGCGCATGGAAAAACGGCTGCATGCCGCCGGCATTCGCACCATGAAGCAGCTATGGGCGCTCAATCGCGAGCAGATGAACGATCTGTGGGGCGGCATGGGCGGCGAGAAGCTGTGGCACTGGCTGCGCGGCGAGGACTTCCACGATGAGGAGCTGGAGCATGCCAAGTCCATCGGCCACAGCCACGTGCTGGCGCCGGAGTTGCGCACCCGCGACGGCGCGTACGCGGTGGTTTCGAAGCTGCTGCACAAGGCGGCGATGCGGCTGCGGACGGCGAACCTGTGGGCATCGAATTTGCGGCTGAGCGCAAAGTTCGCCGTGCCGAAGGATCTTTCCTCGCGCCAGCACAACTCGGGCATCCCGCAGCTCGGCTGGTCCGCGAGCACGCCGCTGGTGGAGTGCCAGGACAATCAGACGCTGACCGAAGGGCTGCGCAAGCTGTGGGCCGGGATGCCGGCGGGGCGCGATTATGCGAAGCCATTTTATGTGGGCGTCGCGCTCAGCGATCTGGTGCCCGATCACCTGCACACGCTCGATCTCTTTGCCGGGCTGGATCGAGAGGTGCGGCGGACGAATCTGTCGAAGACGATGGACACCATCAACAAGAAGCACGGGACAACGATGCTGTTCTACGCCAGCATGCTGCCCGCGGGCACAGCGGCGCCGACGCGGATTGCGTTTACCAGTATTCCGGATCTGTTCTGAAGGAGCTCGCCGCAAAGGCAAATGCGCTGCGCCCGGCGGGATGGCTCGCACAATCGGACGCATTTGAGGAAACCGTCACATCGTCGTCTCCTACGGCTAGACCCAGCCATTATGCTGACCCGTGGAGATAGCGAATGGCGAAGACGCTGGCCAGTACGGAAGATTGCGAAAGGATCGCACGGAGGATTGCCGGACTCGCTCCCGATGCGCCGCGCGTGTGGGGATCGATGTCGATTGGCGGCATGCTGTGCCATCTGGATGACAGCTACCAGGCGGTGATGGGTGAGCGGCCGTTTTCGCTATCGAAGCTCGGCATACCGCAGGGAATGGCGAAGTTTCTTGCGCTGCGCTCGCCGATGCGCTGGCCGCGCAACGTGATGACGAGCGAATCGGTGCGGCAGGGCGGGGGCGGCACGCCGCCAACGCAATTCGACGAGGATCGCGCGCGGCTGCTCGCGACCTTCGAGCAGTTTTGCGGATGCGCGAATCTGGCGACGACGCATCCGATGTTCGGCAGCATGCAGCGCGCCGAGTGGCTGCGCTGGGGCTGGCTGCACGCCGACCATCACCTGCGCCAATTCGGTGCGTGATGGGCAGCGCATGACGCCGTATCGGGGACGGCTCGCGCCCTCGCCCACCGGGCTGCTGCACCTGGGCCACGCGCGCACCTTCTGGACGGCGTATGAGAGAGCCAAAAATGCGCACGGCGCGTTGATATTGCGCGACGAGGATTTGGATACGCAGCGGGCGCGCGCGGAGTATACCCAAGCCATGCTCGAAGATCTGCGCTGGCTGGGAATGGAATGGCAGGAGGG
>DASQRJ010000515.1:0-10531 GCA_035642955.1 Acidobacteriaceae bacterium | reverse complement strand
ACGAAGATGTCTTCCGCCAGCGATGTTGGCGCGAGGCGAATGGCTTCGGCGACGGCGTGCGCACTTTCGAGTGCGGGCACGATGCCTTCGGTGCGCGCGAGCATCACGGTCGCGTCGAGCGCCTGCTGGTCGGTAGCGGAGGTATACGTCGCGCGGCCGGAGTCGTGCATGGCGGCGTGCTCCGGGCCAACCGAGGCGTAGTCGAGTCCGGCGGAGACGGAGTGGGTAAGCGAGACCTGGCCGTGTTTGTCCTGTAGCACGTAGGAGAAGGTGCCCTGCAGCACGCCGGGTGCGCCCCCGCTGAAGCGCGCCGCGTGCTCGCCGAGCGCGGTGGAGCGGCCGCCCGCTTCGACGCCGATGAGCTTGACCTCGGGGTCGCGTACGAAGTCGTAGAAAGCGCCCATCGCGTTCGAGCCGCCGCCGACGCAGGCGATGATGGCATTGGGCAGGCGGCCTTCCTTCTCGAGAATCTGGCGGCGAATCTCTTCGCCGGTGATGCGGTGGAAGTCGCGCACCATGGTGGGATAGGGATGCGCGCCGAGGACGCTGCCGAGCAGGTAGTGCGTGGTGCGGACGTTGGTGACCCAGTCGCGCATGGCTTCGTTGATGGCGTCCTTCAGCGTCTTCGAACCGGAGCTGACGCCGCGCACCTCTGCCCCGAGCAGCCGCATGCGGTAGACGTTCAGCTCCTGGCGGCGCATGTCCTCTTCGCCCATGTAGACGACGCACTCGATGCCGAGTAGCGCGCAGATGGTGGCGGTGGCGACGCCGTGCTGGCCGGCGCCTGTCTCCGCGATGATGCGGTGCTTGCCCATGCGCTGCGCAAGCAGCCCTTGGCCGAGGCAGTTGTTGATCTTGTGTGCGCCGGTGTGGAGCAGGTCTTCGCGCTTGAGGTAGATCTTTGCGCCGCCGAGACGCTCGGTGAGCCGCTGCGCGAAGTAGAGCGGCGTGGGGCGGCCGGCGTAGTCGCGCAGCAACGCATCGAGTTCGGCGCGGAAGATGGGATCGCCCTTGGCCTGTTCATACGCGGCCTCGAGCTCTTCGAGCGCGGCCACGAGAGTTTCAGGAACGTAGCGGCCGCCATAGTCGCCAAAACGCCCGGGGCGGGTCTGGATCAGGGTTTCCATACGATCTCCGTCCACTCTAGAGTATCCCGTTGGCCAGAATCCGGTGCTCAACGTCGGGCAGCTCGGGGCCGCGGCGGCTTCTTCAGTTGAGCGAAGGTGTCGCGCGCGTTGCGGATGAACGCCGCAACCCGCGCGGGATCTTTGCGGCCGGGCGCAGCTTCCACGCCGGTGGCCACGTCGACGCCCCATGGGGTGAGGGTGCGGATGGCCTCCGCGACATTGTCGGGATGGAGCCCGCCAGCGGCGATGAGTCGAAGCTGGGGCGCGACCTTGCGGAAGAGGTGCTGCGCCGCCTGCCAGTCGTAGCATGTGCCGGTGCCACCGTGACCGACGGGGCTTCGCGAATCGATGAGCAGCGCGTCGATCGCGCCGTCGCGAGCAGCATCACGCGCGACGCCCTGGATCTGCGGTTCCATGTCGTCACTAAAGGCGAGCACGGCAAGGATGCTGATGGCGGCGGTTGACGTTTCGGCGGCAAAGTGTGCGCGGAGACGGCGCGGCAGATCGGGATCGTCGTTTGCGTGGAGCTGGACGCCCGTGAGATCGGCTTCGCGCACCGCGCTGACGAGCTCGTCGAAGGTCGCGTCCACGAAGACGCCGATGCGTTCGACGTTGCGCGGCAGATGGGGGGAGATGGCGCGGACCTGATCCACGGTAACCCGGCGGGGGCTTGGCGCAAAGACGAAACCGACCGCACTGGCGCCGCTATTCGCGGCGTGTTGCGCATCGGCAAGGCTGGTGTTCCCACAGATTTTGATCCACATATGTATATGTAAGGCTAGAAGTCAGGCGGGAACTGTCGTCGAGGCGACATAGTGGTTGGCGGCGGCGATCCATGTGGCGAGCGCGTGGCCTGGCTCGGGCTGACGCATGAACGTCTCGCCGATGAGGAAGGCGCGATAGCCGGCGGCACGCAGACGCGCGTAGTCAGCGGGATCGTGGATGCCGCTTTCGGCGACCAGCACGGCGTCCCGGGGAAGCTCCGCGGCGAGCTCGAGCGAGGTCTCCAGGCGCACATCGAAGGTGCGCAGATCACGATTGTTGACGCCGACGAGACTGCAGCCAAGGTGGCGGATGCGCTGGGCCTCTTCGCGGGTGTGGACCTCGCAGAGGACGTCGAGTGCGTAGTCGCGGGCGACTTTAGAGAATCGTTCGAGGTCAGTATCGGAGAGCGCAGCTGCGATGAGCAGTATGGCATCCGCGCCATACGCGCGCGCTTCGACGATCTGATACTCGTCGACGATGAAGTCCTTACGGAGACAGGGAATGGTGGTCGCGCTGGAGGCGGTTTTCAAATTGGAGAGGCTGCCCTGAAAGAAGGGCTCGTCGGTAAGGACAGAGAGCGCTGCTGCGCCGCCGGCTTCCATCTCCGGAGCGAGAACTGCGGCGGAAAAATCCGGTCGGATCAGCCCTTTGGAGGGAGACGCCTTCTTCAGCTCCGCGATGATGGCTGCCCCGCTGGCGGAGCGCGCGAGAAGAGCCGCGGCGAATCCACGCGGAGTATGTTGCAGGGCTTGCTGCTCCAGAGTCGCGCGTGGCGTTTGCTGCATGCGCCGGGCCAGGTCAGCGCGGGTGCGCGCGAGAATCTGATCCAAAAATCGATCTGACGCCCGATCTGAAATCGGGCCAAGGGGAGTCGGCATAACTCAGAGGTCCTTTCCCTGAGTATATCGGCTGGAAAACGATTGCGCCGCAGCAGGGATCGCCTACGCGCCGCGCGGCAGCGTAGCCAAAGATGTATTTGGCGAAAACAGGAGTTGTTTACCCCGCATTCACACTCATAGGAGCGATTCTTGGAAGAATGCTCACGTGGCAGTCTCCTCCGGTTTGATAATTCTTCGCGTGGCGTCGCGCTCTCTGTTGCATCGGTCAAACGCGTGCTGATCGCCGCGGGCGTCCTGGCTCTCGCCATGCAGTATGTGGCTTCGCCATCCTCCGCAGCCTCACAGGATCCGTGTCCGCGTCCGCAGCCGGGCAGCACAGTACAAGAGCCAGCAGATTTGCGCAGCCAGCACGGTGTTTTGGAGCTAACGCTCACCGCCAGGAACTCCCTGCAGCCCGATGGCTCGACACGTTACTGCTACACAGACGCCGAAGGCCGCGAATCGCCGAATCTCCGGGTGAGCCCGGGCGATGAAGTGATTATTCATCTGAAGAACGAGCAGAAGAACCTGCAACCCGCGAAGGAGGCGGCGCCGCACATGCACGCGTCGCCTTCCGGCGACTCCGGGAAGCTCTGCACCGCCACCAGAATCATGGGCCCGCTTTCCACCAATCTGCACTTCCATGGGCTGACGATTCCGCCGACCTGCCATGAGGACGACGTCCTGAAGACATCTGTGCAGCCGGGCGACGCTCCATTCGAGTATCGCTTCCGCATTCCGCAAAACGAGCCGCCCGGGCTCTATTGGTATCACCCACACATACACGGCTTCAGCAAGGATCAGGTGCTTGGCGGAGCTTCCGGGGCGCTGATTGTCGAAGGAATCGAGCGAGCCAAAAAGGAAGTCGCCGGTTTGCCAGAACGTGTGTTCATCATTCGTGATCAGGATCTCGTTCATCCGAATGCGCCGCCGTCTACATCGGAGCCGGTGGTACCGAAGTTCTTGATCGATCGCGATGGCGATGCCGCCAACAACGGCACAGGCTTCGGCAAGCCGGCCAAAGACCTATCCATCAATTACGTTCCAGTGCCGTATCCTGACTATCCACCCGGCATCGTCACAATGCGCCCGGGAGAGCAGCAGTTATGGCGCGTGTTGAATGCTTCCGCGATCACGTACTTGAATCTCGAAGTTTTGTATAACGGGTCGCCGCAACCACTAGGTCTGGTTGCCATGGACGGTGTGCCCATCGATCAGAATGGCGCCGGGGAACCGGTCAGCTTGCAGACCCACCTTGGCGTTCCTCCCGGCGCACGCGTGGAATTCATGATCAAGGGACCGGCGGAGGGCGAAGCCGGGCTCCTGGTGACACGTACTGTGGACACGGGTCCGGGGGGAGAGAATGATCCAAATCGTGCGCTGGCAACGATCGTAGCCTCACCCAATGCGCGCGAACCTCAATCGACTCTGCAGCGAACACCGGAGCCGCTCCCTCCTCCGAGCGAGACCTGGCTTGGAAACGTGGCGCCCGTGCGCGTGCGACATCTGTACTTCTCCGAAAAGCTGGCGAATCCGAATGACCCAACCAGCGCGGTGGAGTTTTACATCACGGTGGATGGCCAGACGCCGAAGATGTTCGATATGAACTCGGATATTCCAGATATTGTTGCGGAGCAGGGAACCGTCGAGGACTGGATTATCGAGAACCGTTCCAGCGAGCTGCATGCTTTCCACATACACCAGCTGCATTTTCTGTTGCTGCAGTACATGCAGCAAAATGTTCATGAGGATTTTCTTCGCGATACGATAAATGTTCCGTACTTCAATGGCCGCACGCTGGGGTATCCCAGTATTCGAGTGCGCATGGATTTTCGCGACCCGGATACGATAGGCACGTTTCCTTATCACTGCCACCTGCTGGAACATGAAGATAAGGGAATGATGGGAACCATCCAAGTCGTGCCACGGGCATCGAAGGATCCGACCTCGAACGCGACTGCCGCTGACGCCAATCATGCTAAAGGCTCATTTGCTGGAAGCGCTCTTCGTTAAATCACTCCTCCCTTGCGAGAAGTTTTCATGTGCGCAAAAAACCCGCTTATTCATCGATCATTCAACTGGCAAATACCTGTCTGAAATGGGCGGCCCCTTATGCTCCTGACGGCAAGGCCCTGTGCCTTGACCAGGAGGCAGTATGAACGCAAAGCAGTTGGCAGCTACAGCTACGCGGATCATCCGTTCAGGAATGATCGCCGCGACTGTGTTCCAGTTGGCTATCGGCAGCGCCTTTGCCGCTCCGCTATCGGCCAATCCGCCATCGCGGGATGACGATACGGCGACACCCATCAAGCACGTGATTGTCATCATCGGCGAGAATCGCAGCTTCGATCACGTTTTTGCAACATATGTGCCGAAGAAGGGTAATACAGTCTGGAACCTTCTCTCGGAAGGAATTGTGAATAAAGATGGCACGCCTGGACCGAATTTTGCCAAGGCCGAACAGAATGCGGCGAAAGATCAGGCGCCGGATGCATTCCTGCTGAGCCCTGATAAAGATAATTTTCAAGGAACCGTGCTTCCTGCTCCGCTGGTCGGCGGCCCCGCAGACTCTTTCGTGAAGAACGACAATCTCAGCCTGGCCAAGAAATCCGAGAACGGCCTTCCGGCAGCCTATTACGGGTTCCTGGTGACAGGCGGTACGGGCCAGACATCGGCAACGCCTGACGCACGCATCAAGAACGTGAGCGCGCTTCCTCCCGGGCCATTCCAGCTGACCAATGGAGACACGTTCACCTACAACGCGTATGCCGCCAGCCCCGTGCATCGCTTTTATCAGATGTGGCAGCAACTGGACTGCAACGCCGACAACGCTACTGAGACCAACCCCTCCGGCTGCGGCGCGCACCTCTTCCCCTGGGTGGAAACGACTGTAGGCGCGGGCACAAACGGCAAGCCGCAGCCAGCAAACTTCAGCACGGAGTATTCGCCGACGGCAGTGACGACGGGTGAAGGCTCCACTGCGATGGGCTTTTACAACGTTCAGAATGGCGACGCGCCCTACTTCAAAAAGCTCGCGGATACGTATGCGATGAGCGACAACTTCCACCAGTCCGTCGATGGCGGCACCGGCGCGAACCACATCATGCTGGGTCACGGCGACATGATCTGGTTCAGCGACAGCAAGGGCAAGCCTATTGCCCCTCCGCACAATGTCAAGGTAGCGAAGGGAACTCCCAACGCAGGCGTTGTCGATGAGGTGGAGAATCCAAACCCAGCACCCAAGACCAACAATTGGTATACGGAAGATGGCTACGGCGCCGGCTCATTCGGATCACCCTCCTCGGGCGGCGGTTCCTATTCGGAATGCGCCGACACAACCCAGCCTGGCGTAGCTCCGATTGTGAAGTATCTGAAATCCCTGGAACCGAAGATCCCGACCCGCTGCCAGGCAGGACACTACTACCTCCTGAATAACTACAACCCCGGCTATTTCGGCAACGGCAACAATGCGTTCACCGACACAAACGCGAACAACACCGTCTTTACCATTCCGCCATCGTCGGTTCCAAGCATCGGCGACGACCTGATCAAAGCCAATGTCTCATGGAAGTACTACGGCGATCAGTGGAATAACTATGTCAACGATCCGTATCAGCTCAACTTCGGCGCCATTGGCAAGAATACGGATGAATATTGCACCATCTGCAATCCCTTCCAGTACGACACCTCGATCATGAGCAAGCCGGCAGTCCGCGCCGCTCACATCCAGGACACCACGAATCTTTACGAAGACATCGCCAGCGGATCACTGCCGGCCGTATCGTTCGTGAAGCCAAGCGGTCTTGTGGACGGCCACCCGGCATCTTCCAAGCTCAATCTTTTTGAAGGCTTTACGAAGAAGATCGTGGACGCCGTCAAGAAGAACCCGACACTGTGGAAGGACACGGCTATCTTCATTACCTTCGACGAGGGTGGTGGCTACTATGACTCCGGCTACGTGCAGCCGCTCGACTACTTTGGTGACGGCACGCGTATTCCACTCATCGTAGTGTCGCCCTACACCCAGGCAGGTCACATCTCTCACGATTATGCGGATCACGTTTCGATCTTGAAGTTTATCGAAAGGAACTGGGGCCTGAAGACAGTCACCAAGCGTAGCCGCGACAACTTCCCCGATCCCATCAGCACGCCGGGAAACCCCTATGTACCGGTGAACAGCCCTGCCATCGACGATTTGTTCAGTCTGTTCGATTTCACGGCTAACTAACAACCCTGCGTTGCACGGTGGCCGGCAGCATTTTTCCGCTGCCGGCCACTCTGCGTTTGCATCATTTCTCGCGCGGTGTGCCTCGCGTTCAATGACGCAGGTTCGGCTAGAGCAAAAGCACAGATGGTGTAAGGCAGGGCGCCCATCCGGACGCAGCCGTTCTCTCAAGCAACGGCTGCTCAGAACCGATCTCGCCACATTACGCTATCTGTGCTTTTGCGTTAGAGGCTGCGTTTGAAGAGCGGGGTCGCGATCAAGAGGGTGGCAATGCCAAACGTGAACAGGAAGAGCAGATCGAAACGGATCGCGACGAAGCCGCCATCCTTGAGCAGGATGGATTTCAGTCCATGGACTGCGTAGGTGAAGGGATCGACGACGGCAATCGCGCGCAACCACTTTGGAAATCCTGAGACAGGAGAGATTGCGCCGCTGGGGAAGAACAGCAGCGTGTTCAATACCCCGAATATGGCGCGCGGCACCAGCGGATCTTCAACCCGCACCATCATTAGAAACATCATGCCGTTGAAGGCGATGGACGTCGCGATGATGAGCAGCAGAAGGAGCAAGTCCGTCACCGGATGAAAGATGACACCAATGCCGGCGAGCAGGGAACCGATCACCGTGAGACTGATGCCTGAGAGCACAGCCTTGATGGCGCCCGAGAGGTTCAGCCCCAGGACCAGTTCCAGCCGTGTGATGGGCGTGACGAGATAACCTTCATGGACGCCGCGCGCCTTGTCATCGATGTACAGCATGCCGCCCCCAATCATGACCGCCACGTACATGGCGAGCGCGATGGAGCCGGCGAGCAGATACTTCATGTACTCCACGTAGGGATACAGCTCAACGACCTTCAGCGCGATCTGCTGCACCACCAGTGGCTGGATAACCGGGGCATTCAATGCGTCGACCAGGGACTGCATCTCCGTCTCAAGGCTGCTGCTCATGGCCTGATCGGTGTTGTCGACTACCATGCCGATGACCGGCGAATCGCCCGCGAGCACACGTCGTGAATACTGCGTCGGAATGATTACCGCTCCATCGATCTTGCCCGTGCGCACATCTTCCCGCGCCTGCTGTTCGTTGTCATAGGTAACCGTGGTGAAGGTGCGGATGTTGACGGCGATGGCATTGAAGGCCTCGTGGATCTTCAGCGCCTGCGAGCCGCCGTCGTGGTCGACGACACCGATCTTTGCATCACGAATCTTGCCGCCAAAAGCGTTGCCGAGAATGACCAACTGGACTAACGGAAGCATCATCGACACCATCATCAAGGCCGGCGAGCGGAAGAACTTCCGCATCTCCCGTTCCACGATCGCCATCATTCGCTTCATGGCTGCATCCCCGGACGCGGCGGCATCACAAACCCGAGCGCCTTCACTTGTTCGTCACGAAGCTGGCGTCCTGTGTAGTGAACGAAGACATCATCGAGCGTGGTGTTCTGCACGTTCAGCGATTTGATAGTGCTGCCCCTGCTGGTTGTCATCTCCACCAGCTGCGTGGTCGTCAGCGAGCCGTTCGAAGTCAGCAGCCGGTACATGCCGGCGCTTTGCGGTTCCACCGCGGTGACGCCGGCCAGCCGATGCAGTTGCTCCGGCCACGCCGGCGACTCCTGTGCGAACTGCACCTCGACAACGTTGCTTCCCGGAACGCTCGCTTTGAGCGCCATGGGGGTATCGAGCGCCACCAGCTTTCCATGGTCGACAATCGCGATGCGATCGCAGAGACGGTCGGCTTCATCCATGTAGTGGGTGGTGATGAGCATGGTGAGCTGGCGTGTGTTCTTGAGCTGATTCAGCATCTCCCAGACGGCCACACGCGAGACCGGATCGAGACCGGTGGTGGGTTCATCGAGGAAAAAGATGCGCGGGTTGTGAACCAGGCCGCGTGCGATTTCAAGACGGCGCCGCATTCCGCCGGAGAGAGTTTTGGTCTGGGCGTGGCGCCATTTCAGCAGATCCACCGCTCCCAGCAGCTCGTCGATGTTGCGCTCGCGCTCCGTTCTTGAAACTTCATAGAGTTTTGCGTAGATGGAGAGATTCTCTTCGACGGTCAGATCGATATCGCTGGTGAGCGCCTGGGGAATGACGCCGATGGTGCGGCGCACCGCATCGGGTTCGCGCGCAACGTCGTAACCGGCGATGATGGCGCGGCCCGCCGTGGATGGCGTGAGCGTCGTCATCATGCGGATGAGCGTGCTTTTTCCCGCGCCGTTCGGTCCGAGCAGCCCGAAGATCTCGCCGTCCGCGACATCGAAGGTGATGCCGGCAACGGCTTCGAAGTCGCCGTAACGTTTCACGATGTTCTCGACAGAGATTGCCGCTCGCGGCTTGCCAGCGTTCATCGCGTCACCAGCTTGTCCTTCGGGATATAGACTTCCGCAAGCATGCCGGGTACATATCGCATGCCTGGGTTGTCGATCAGCAGTTTCAGACGAATGGTTTCGATATCGCGTTTGCGGCGGCTGACATCGCGCTGCGTGGCGAAGTCGGCTTCTGCAGATTTCTCTATGAGCTTGCCCTGAAGGGTTGCGCCGCTCGGCATGACGACCCGCAGCATATCGCCCAATTGCACTGAATCGGCTTGCGTCTCGGGCAATGGCGCATAGACCCAGGTCTGGGTCAGATCGGTTATGGTGACGATGGGCGTACTGGCGGACACCACTTCTCCCTGCCGTGCGGCCCTTACGTTCACCTTGCCGGATATCGGCGCAACGACCTCCGCGTATTTAAGCTCAACCTGGGCTTGGTTCAGCAATGCTCGTGCGTTCTGCATCTGGCTTTGGGTTGCGGCCACGGCTTTGGTCTGTGCCTGCGCCTGGGCGGTGTTTGCCTGTGCCACTTTGAGCGCCGCTGCCGCGGCGCTTACGTTGTGCCGAGCCGTATCGACCGCAGCTTTCGCTGCGTCAAGAGAGGTGACCTCTTCGTCTCGCGATTGCTGACTCATGACTCCCTGCGCCGCGAGCGCGACGGTACGCGAGGTATCGGCCTTCTGGTGTTCGAGCTGCGCCTGTGCCTGTGCCAGTGTGGCCTGAGCGGCGTACATCTGCGCTTCCGCATTGACCACCTGACTCGCCGTGCTGCCGCCGAGCTGGCGCTCGGTATCTTTCGCCTCCTGCAGCAGGTAGTGCTGGCTGGTCGCGGTTGCCTCCGCTGCATTGCGTGCCGCAGTCAGGTCGTCGCTCTGGATGGTTGCGATGAGCTGACCTGCGTGGACGGTGTCGCCTTCGTCTACAGTGAGCTTCTCTATCCGACCTGGGATTCGCGAACTGACGATGACTTCATTGGCGTCGACCGTGCCAATGAGCTGGAGATCTTCGGATCGATTGGTCGAGAAGAAATACCAACAGAGCGAGATGATGAAGAGCACTCCGAGAATGACGAAGATCCGGTTGCGGGGATTCATAGGGCTTTTCTCCGAGCGTGTATCACTTCCATCGGGCTCGATACGTTCTTGAGCTTGGGCATGGGCATATCGGCAAGAACGCGCTTCGCCAGTCTCGCGCCGCGGGTGCGGTCCGTGAAGAGAGCCAT
>DASQRJ010000514.1:0-3362 GCA_035642955.1 Acidobacteriaceae bacterium | reverse complement strand
CCGGGCTGTTCACCACGTGATTCGTGTCATCCACAACCAGGACGTATGGCTGGTCGCCCTCGACAATCGCGTCGATCGGCAACATCATCGCGCGGCCGTCGCGGCGCAGTGGAAATGTCGTGTCTGCGTACATTCCCGGGGCCAGGTGAAGGTCCTTGTTGGGGATATCCACTTCCGTCAACATGGTGCGCGTGCTTCGGTCCATGGAGCGTGTGAAGCGCACAATCTTCGTATTGATGCGCTCGCCCGTGGTCTGCACCCGCACCACCGCCGGTCCGCCGATCCGCATATAATCCGCGTCGGACTCTGGTACCGGCATCCGCAGCCGCAACACTCCGCTCTGCGCCAGTCGCACAATGGGCATCGCGTTCGTGCTTTCGGCGGTTCCCGCAGCAATCAGAGCGCCCGTATCGGCATAGCGAAATGTAACCACACCATCGAACGGCGCCCTCACGTAGGAGTAGGCCTGCAGCGCCTTGTAATGTTCCAGCGTGGCCTCGTCTTCGCTCATCTTCGCCTGCGCCGCTGCGTAGGCCGACTTCGCCGCATCCACCTGCGCTTCCGAGGACAGATCCTGCGCCTGCTTGTCGTCCAGTTCCTGCTGTGCCACCAGCCCCGGCAGCTTTGTCGCAGCGACTTCCAGCCGAGCATAGTCTGAGTGTCGCGCTCCGTGCAGGGCGACCGCCCGCGACTCGTCATGGTGCGTGCGCTCGATTTCCGACTTGTCGCGCATCACCGCGGCCGTCGCCGCATCCACCTGCGCATTCAGCTCTGGAATCTCCAGGATCGCCAGCACCTGGCCGGTGTGCACCTGGTCCCCTATGTCGACAAAGATGTGCTTCACGTAGCCGGAGACTTTCGCGTGCACCAGCACATCCTGATACGCCTGAAAGACACCCGGCACAGTAATGGAAGACACCGCCGGCCGCAGCTGCACGGTTGCCACCGCGGCTGAAGGAGCATCGTTCGCAGCGGTGGTGTTCGCCGTGGTGGCTGCGCTCGCCGGCTCATTTGCGTGCCGGTTGAATCCGACCCAGATCGCAGCGATCACAACGAAGATGACCACCACCAGGACAGCAGTGCGTTTCGAGATATACATGGAAGTCTTTCCTGCCTATGCCGCGTGGCACAGCTCTGAACAGCAGAAAGTAGTCCTGCCGCGCAGCAGCGCCGCTTCAGAAGATTCAGCGGCTACACAGCTCGATTGACAGGGGCTTCTACGACACAGAGGAGCGGGTAGGAGGAGGTAAAAAGAAGAAATAATCCAGGCTGGATCGGCTGCCTGCGTCAGCACGCCGGTCGTGCTGGTCCCGTCGCACGCGGAAAGCAAGGCTAGCCTCAGCAGTACCCGGCCGGCTAAGCACGGCCGCGAAAGCAAGTGCCGGCAGAAATGCCGCGAATGCCTCGGTTCCATGCATCGAGGGCACGCTGATCGGATTGCGCTTGGTCACATACGCTTTGATCGCTGTCGACTGATGGACTGCCTGCTGCGGCGCGTCGTATTGTGACAGTCTCCGGTGCATCACCCAGCCGCACACCGACAGCACCATCACGAACAGGCAGATGCTGAACCCGCTGCAAAGTCCGCGCCGCCCGGAATAGATCCGGGCACAGCATAGCCGCACCGATGTCGGGTTGTCGTGCATGTGCGCTTTCAAAGTAATCCCTTGTTCAGATGCGAATCCGCCGGCGATGGCCAAGCCGTCTCTGGAGAAGAAGACCGCAATCTCACTACGATTGTAACCCGCGGCTTTGATTCGCCGACTTGATGAATGTTTATCGAATCGCTGCAGGAATCACGATCGCATCGTTTCGTCGCAGGACATCGACGGCATCTAAGCAGACTGAGTCCGCTTTCGTTCGACGGCCCGGAACCGAAAAGGTTACACCTGATTTCAAATAGATGGGGCAGTCGCTCGACTCGTCCCAAAGTTTAGAGATAATAAATAGATGTCCGCGTTCGAATCCTATGTCAGCCGCTAGAACCGCAGAGAGCAAACTCCACCTGACCCCCGCCGAGCGAATCCTGCGCCGCCGGCTCATCGTCCAGGATAGTTTGGCGCTCTTCAGCTTAACCCTGATTACCGTCGCCATCGCGGTGCTGACATATTTCTTCTTCCATTCATTCGCGGAACACCGCAGCGTGCTCGAGAAACGCTGGTATGAACGCGGCCAGATTGCCATGGCCCAGCATCATCCCGCCGAGGCCGTGGAAGATTTTCGTTCCGCTCTTTCTTTCACCTCCACTAACAGCCAATATCAGATGTCGCTCGCCGAGGCGCTGGCAGCTTCCGGTCGCACCCAGGAAGCCGCCGCCTACTTCGCTACCCTGCACGATGCCGAACCCGGCGATGGATATCTCAATCTCCAGTTGGCGCGCCTAGCCGTCCGTCGAGGAAATTCCCAGCAGGCCATCGAGTATTATCAGGACGCATTGAACGGCCTATGGCACGGGCAGGGAACCGAGCGGCGTCTGCAAATCCGCCTCGAACTCGCCCAGTATTTTATCTCGCTCGGTCGCCCCATTGAGGCCCAGGGCCAGCTTCTCGCCGCGGAAGGAAATTCGCTCGACAATCCCGCCGCGCTCTTCCAGATTGCCAATCTGTTGCGCCGGGCCGATGATCCCACCGACGCTTTGACCACCTATCAGCGTGTCGAGCGTCATCGCAACGCCGCTCCTGCGCAGGTGCTCGCCTCGCTCCGTGCCGAATCAGAGATTGCCGCTTCCATAGGTCAGTACAAACGAGCAGCCCAGGCACTCACGCGATATATGACAAGGCTGCGACAGCACCCCTCAGCAGGCACGCCGCAGCAAAACCGAGCGGTCGAACAGCAGTTGGAGAAATACCAGCGCATGCTGCAGTTGATCCCGCTGGATAGCTTGCCGCCCAGCCAGCATGACGCTCGTATCCTGCATGATGCCAATATTGCGCATCAACGGTATCAAAGCTGTCTACAGCACCTGCAATCCCATAACGATCCCAACGCGACCAACCCCGATCTGCTTGCCCTGGGAACTCAGTGGAACGAACTAGGTTCCCCGAACGCCCACGCGCTCGAAGGCGATGCGGCGCTGCAGGATCGAATGACCTCCTGGATCGCTCAGACAGAAATCCTTACTGCAAAGGTATGCGGACCGCCCACCGGCGATGATGCGCTGCTGCTGCAAATCGCGCAGACACCGGACAAAACAGAATGAGTGAACTGACCGCTAGCCCCGCTTCCACCCCCGCCACCGCGCCACGGCTGCCGCTTACCGCCGCTCCGTCGGCGGGGGCCTTACCGCTCGACGATGCGGAGATTCAACGCATTGCCCCCACCCGCGGCGAGAGGCTGTTTCTTGTCTTGTCCATCTTCATCGG
>DASQRJ010000513.1:0-4379 GCA_035642955.1 Acidobacteriaceae bacterium | reverse complement strand
GTCGAACTCCGGCTCGTTCAGCACCTCAAAGAAGACGCGGTCTGGATCCGTCTGCGCATAGTGGCTGGCCAGCGCGCTCCACAGCGCGCAGAATCGCGTAACGGCGGCATCCTCGGAGCGGAGTTGGCGCTTGAACGCATCGGAGGGGTGAAGGTCCAGGATGACCCGCAGGTCATTCTTCAACATGGTGTTTACCGCGGTGTCGAGTTCGGCGACGAATGTGGCATTGAGGCCGTTGGGCGAAGCGCCGCGCAGCAGCTCATCACCGTCGATGCTGAGCCGCACGTGGTCAAAGCCCATGGAGCGCATCAAAGCGATGTCGCCTGTCGTGGTGTAACTGCGCAGGCGGGCGGGCGAGTAGTCAGGCGCCTGAGCAAACCACATGCTGGCGTTGACACCGCGATGCAGCAGTTGCGCGCGCTGAGCGGCCGGGCTGGCAGCCAAAGAGGAACCGGCAGGGCTCGCGGTCTGCGCTTGCGCGGAAGCGAAACAGCCGGAGACGAAACAGCCGGAAGCGAAACAGCAGGAGACCAGGAGACAGGCGAGAAGCATACGCATGGCGCCTCCTTTGTACATCAGGGGACGTGAGAATAGTGGCGCCGTACCGAGCCCTGCATTTCATCCACTGGAGATGGAACTGAAATCTCGTTATCATTAACCAGCATGCCCCAACTCGTTCCACGCAACACCCGCCAGAAACAGGCCATTCGCGATGCCTTCATCGAGGCGGATCGGCCGCTCTCTTCAGAAGAAGCTCTCACCGCGGCCCAGCATCGCTATCAGACGCTGGGGATTGCGACCGTCTATCGCAATATCAAGTCTCTGCTGGCGGATGGTTGGCTCGACCCTGTGTCGCTGCCCGGCCAGGCGACTCGCTACGAAGTGGCCGGGAAGGCTCACCATCATCACTTTCACTGCCGCAAATGCGGGCGAATGTATGAACTCGGCGGCTGCGCCGGGCCCGCGCTGCCGCGTCCGCCGCGCGGTTTTCGTGTCGCTGGACATGAGTTCCTGCTCTATGGCGACTGCGCGCGCTGTGCGAGGAAGACCCCTGCCAAGAGAAGCGGGCGGTCCAGTAGATAACGATTCTTTGTTATCGTTAACGATATCGCGGCCACCAATCCACTCGAAGTACGATAAGGCTCGCTCTCCATGCACATCGCTATCGTTGTCGACGCACTGCTGGCTGTCTTCGCCCTGGAGGCGGTGGCCATGCTGGCCGCGTGGCTGCTGCGCCAGCGCGAGTATGCCATCACCGCGTTGCTTCCGTATCTCGTCAGCATAGCGACCGGGTTGCTGCTGGCCACGGCACTGCTTCATCTACTGCCGGAAGCGATCGCGAATCTCGGCAATACCCCGCGCGTCTGGTATCTGCTGGCCGGCGGTCTTTTGGGGCTTTTCTGCGTGGAACAGCTTGTCGCAGCCATCGTGCACTCGGAAGACCCGGAAGCGGCGATCGTGCATGTTCACGCTCACGACGGCCATGCGCACCACTCCCTGCGCCCTGCGAATCTGATCGTCGCCAGCAGCCTGCATAGCTTTCTCGACGGTGTCTCGGTAGCCGCGGCCTTTGCTGCCGGACCGCGTGTCGGCTGGATCACCGCGCTGGCCATAAGCCTGCATGAGGTGCCGCATCGCGTCGGCGACTTTGCTGTGCTGCTGCATGCGGGCTATACGGCCACCAGTGCGCTGCGCATGGCGGTGCTGCCGTCGCTGGGTGCATTGCTGGGCGTGGCTCTGGTGGCCGCCTTTGGAGCCACCGGCGGCACGGCCGTTTACTGGCTCCTGCCGATCAGCGCGGCGAGCTTTCTTTACATCGCTTGCGTGAATCTGCTGCCGGAATTGCGTCACCAGCACGGTCGGCTCGCGTTGGCGTTACAGATGTTGTGTCTCTTCGGCGGCGCCGCCCTGGTGGCGCTGGTCGCGGGATTGCCGGGCGCCTAGTTTGGCGCCGCTGGCCGGTAATCGCTGAACTCGATGTATCACGAGCGATCGCTGATTCATCGAATTCATCGAAGGTTCAGTATTGTCTTTGCGGAGCGCGATACCCTCCATCCGCCCGCGGAGCCTTCGCTGGCGAAACACTCTCGCCGGATCGTCCGCCATCCGTGTATATATGGATGGCGCTGCTGGGCATTCGTAGTGGAGACCCGAACCGTCCGGCCAGCTTTTTGGAGATGACATGAACATATTGGGCGTCGATATCGGTGGCACCAATCTCAAATTTCGCTCGCAGGATCACGAAGAGATCGTCAAGGTGCCCTCTGGGCCGAAGATGACGCCCGAAGTCATGATGGCAGCGATCAAGAAGAACACCGCCGGCTGGAAGTACGACCATGTCTCTGTCGGCTTCCCCGGGCCAGTGATCCATGACAAGCCGCTGCTCGAGCCGCACAACCTCGGCGTGGGATGGGTGCATTTCGATTTCAAGAAGGCATTCGGCCACAAGCCGCTGAAATTTCTCAACGACGCCGCAATGCAGGCGATGGGCAGTTATAAAGGCGGCCGCATGCTTTACCTCGGTCTGGGCACCGGCTTGGGTTCCGCAATGGTGGTGGATGGGTCGGTGCAGGCGATGGAACTGGCGCATCTGCCCTGGAGAAAAGGGAAGACCTACGAGGACTATCTCGGCAAGGGCGGAATGAAGCGGTACGGTCGCAAGAAGTGGGAGAAGAATGTCCTGAAAGTCATCGAGCTCATGTCGGTTGCCATGGAAACCGACTATGTCGTCCTCGGCGGCGGGAATGCGAAGCTTGTCACGCAGCTGCCGCGCAAGGTGTATCTCGGATCGAATGACAATGCGTTCAAGGGAGCATTCATGCTTTGGCAGAACGAAAAAAAGTAGATTCGGAGATAGTGATTCTTAGTGGTGCCAGAGACGGGATCGTTCGTTCCACGTCTTGCCGTTCTCTAAGTTGCAGAAATTTTCGATGACTACGTAGAAAATCACCTCCCCGTCCGCCCTCATTCCGCTGGAAACCAGAGCGTCCGCGGCCGCCCGCACGTCAGCATCGCTGACGATGGGCTGGAACAGCTGGAATCACTTCGGTCGCAACCAGCGTTGATCGCATAGCGGCGCACGCTTCCGACATTGCCCATCCGACCGTCCACGACCTGCCGCACGAACTCAACCCCGCCCTGAAGGTATCCAGATACTCGGAGATGTTTAGGGATTGAAGAGCTCCTTCCCGAATAGTGATGACGCAAGGGAAAGAGGGCCTCGATGACAGAGGCCCTCTTGTGACGAAAAGGGGCACAGGTTCAGGCGGTGACTTCGGCGTAGGGGGCATAGTCGATGTAGCCCTTGGCGTCGAAGGTGTAGAAAGTGTTGCGGTCGTGGGGAGTGAGTGGAATCTTCTCCTTGATCCGGAGCGGGAGATCGGGGTTGGAGATGAAGTGGCGGCCGAAGGCTACGGCTTCGGCATTGCCGGCTTCGACGATGGCCTCGGCGCTCTCGGGCTCGAAGCCTCCTGCGGCAACGATGTTGCCCTTGAAGATCTTGCGCAGATGTTCGGCGGCGATGGCTCCCTGACCTTCAGCGACGACGACGTTGCCTTTGACACGCGGCTCAACGATGTGAAGGTAGGCGAGGTTGAAGCGGTTGAGCTGTTCGGCGACGTAGGAGAAGAGAGCATTGGGATTGCTGTCGTTCATGTCGTTCCACTTGCCGGCGGGGCCGATGCGGACGGCGACGCGGCCGTCTCCCCAGACGGAGATGAGAGCGTCGAGAACTTCGAGCAGGAGGCGCGCGCGGTTCTCGATCGGGCCGCCGTACTGATCGGTGCGGTGGTTGCTGTTGTCTTGGAGGAACTGATCGATGAGGTAGCCGTTGGCGGCGTGCAACTCGATGCCGTCAAAGCCGGCGTCCTTGGCGCGCTGCGCGGCCTTACGGTAGTCCTCGATGATGCCCGGGATTTCGTCGATCGCGAGGGCGCGGTGTGGCGACGGCTGCACCCAGCCGGAGGCCGCGGAGACAAGGTGGTCGGGGTTCTGCCAGTAGCTGGGGTTGACGGAGGCAGAGACAGGCTGCGTGCCGCTGATGTCAATGTGCGAAGCGCGGCCGGTATGCCAGAGCTGGCCGATCATCTTGCCGCCCTTGGCGTGGACGGCAGCAATGACCTTGCGCCAGCCGGCAACCTGCGCGTCGGTGAAGAGGCCGGGGGCCCCGAGCCATCCTCGGCTGGAGGCGGAGATGTTGGTGGCTTCGCCGATGATCAGGCCGCCGGTGGAGGCGCGCTGGCCGTAATACTCGGCCATGAGATCGTTAGGGACGTTGCCGGGCAACGTGGAGCGCGAACGCGTGAGCGGAGCCATAACGACGCGGTGCTTGAGCTGGATTGCTCCGAGATTGGCTGGCGTCAGGAGTTTCCGGGTGGTGG
>DASQRJ010000512.1:0-2107 GCA_035642955.1 Acidobacteriaceae bacterium | reverse complement strand
GAAGTTTCTCTCCACCACTTCGGTCTCCTTGCCATGCGCAACTGCGATGTAGACCAATCCGACCGGCTTCTCCTCGGTCCCGCCGCCAGGTCCGGCGATCCCGGTGACGGCAAGGCCTGTGGTTGCTCCGGTCTTGTTGCGAATCCCCACCGCCATGGCCTTCGCCACTTCGGCGCTGACGGCGCCGTGCTGCGCGATGAGGGCAGCATCCACGCCTGCGAAAGCCGTCTTCAATTCGTTCGAATACACCACCGCACCGCCCAGAAAGGCACGCGAGCTGCCGGGAATGCGGGTGATGCGTTCCGCCACCAGGCCGCCGGTGAGACTCTCTGCGACTGCCAGCGTGGCGCCCTTCATCCCCAGGTAGAGCAGCACGATCTCTTCCAGCGATTCGCCCTGCGTCGAGTAGATGAGGTCGTCGAGCTCCTCTTCAATGCGGCCCGCCAGCTCATCCACGCGCGACTGCGCGAGATCGAGCGCGGGTTTCTCGCAGATCAGGTTGAGCTGGATGTCGCCGCCATTCGCCAGGATGGTGGTCTCGATGTCCGGGTAGTGCTTGTAGATGGGGGCGATGCGCGCATCGCAGGCCGATTCGCCGATCATGGCAGCCTTGAGCGTGCGCATGGCGATGAAGCGCTGCGGCAGCGCTTCGCGCAGACGCGGCAGGCACTCGTTCTCGAAGATCGGCTTCAACTCCAGCGGCGGTCCGGGCAGCAGCAGCAGGATCTTGCGATGGCCGCCATAGACCGTGTCCAGCCACTGCGCGGGAGCGGTGCCATTGGCATTGGGAACCACATGCGCGCCTTCCAGCACGTCTGCCTGCTGGGCGTTGTTCTCCGTCATGCTCATGCGGCGCGCGGCAAAGCGCTTGTACAGTTCGGCCACAATATCCGCGTTGCGCCGGATGTGAATCCCCATCGCCTCGGCTACTGCCTGGCGCGTCAGGTCGTCCTCCGTCGGCCCCAGGCCGCCCATGATGACGACAATGTCCACGCGGGCCGCGGCGGTGCGAACGGCGCCCACCAGATGTTCCATGCGATCGCCCACAGTGGTTTTGAAAGCGACTTTCACGCCGATCTGATTCAGGCGCTCGGTGACGAAGAGCGAGTTGGTGTCCTGGCGAAACGGCGTCAGCATCTCCGAGCCGACGGCGATGGTTTCTGCGAGCATGCGGGTATGTCACCTTCCGAAATACTGCGGTGCGAAATCAGGCGACCTGGGGTCGCTGGATGCGGGGTTGGATGCGGCGCGCGGATCGGTTACAGAAAACGCAGGCCTTCCACGCCCAACGCCACATCATAAATGGCGGTGTGGGTGGCTACGAGGGCGCTGCTCGATGGGCTGAAGGCCAGGCCAACGACGCCGTTGCCGCTGATGACAATCTCCGGCTCATCCTCGGGGGCGCGATCGATGGGCAGGCGCAGCACGCCACGCCGCCCGCGATGCGATGCTGCGACGTACAGCGAACCCGCAATATCCACAGCCATGCCCTGCGGACGGCCCAGTCCGCGGAAGTAGATGCGCGCCGTGCCATCACGGTCAATGGCATAGACGGCGTCATTGCTGGATGTGGTGGGGCCGGAGACGAAGAGTGTGCCATCCAGGCCGAAGGTCAGATGGTAGGCGGCGACGCTCGGTTCGAGTGTGGCGAAGACGAAGATCTGCCGGTCGCGCGCGATCTTGAAGATGGTGCCGGAGCGGTCGCCGCAGTACAGATTGCCTTCCGGGTCGAAGGCGAGGCCGGTCGCAACACCCATGCTCTCCACAAAGACGGAGCTGGCGCCCTCCGGCGTAATGCGGTGAATCGTGCCCTCGTGCCGCGAGGAGACATAGAGCATGCCATCCGCGTCCAGCGCGAGGCCGGTCGGATTCACGATGTCGACGGCGAAGCTGTCCATATCGCCTTCAGGCGAGATGCGATAGACCGACACCGGCATCTTTTCGCCTCGCTGACCGGAGAGCGTGGTGTAGACGTTGCCTTCCGCATCGACGACCGGGCTCGCCACGGGATTGACGTTTTCGGCCAGCAGGCGGCCGATCTTCAGCGTGACGGCGTTGCTGGTGGCGCCATTCTGGCGCACCTCGAGGCGCCCGACCTCTGCCGATT
>DASQRJ010000511.1:0-3737 GCA_035642955.1 Acidobacteriaceae bacterium | reverse complement strand
CCGGACAAATCGGCTTTGGAAGTCCCGCGCTGCCAATTTCAGCTATGCAATAGCGGGACCATTTCCAAGCGCTGACCGCTCCCTATAGAAAGCGAAAGGGCTGATCCCACACGATCAGCCCGGTGGCTCATTGTAAATTTGGCAGCATTTTGGCAGCAAAAATCGCCGATTGTGCCGATTACGCTGTCGTTGATTCGGGTCATTGGGCCGTCTGAACCGGAAGACAAGGCGCCTCCGTGAGACTCCATATGCTCGAGAAGCAGCGCGGATAGCAGAGGCCGGCCCGGCCCGGAAACCCGATGGAATCGGTCTGTTTGATCATGGCCTAGAGTGCGGAGCTGCTTCGGCTGTTTGGAGAAGCAGAAGAGCTTTTGAGGTGCCTTCGAACGGGAGGGAAGTTGGGGCTGACCCCGCACGGCCAGCCCATCGGCCCACTTGGTTGAAAGTTGGTAGCAATTTGGTAGCAAATAACGCCCGGATTACCGGTTTTTACCCACTGCTCCGGCTAATAACCCCTTTATAATCATCATCCGGCCACTATCGCCCCACCTTCACACGGTGGAAGTCGCAGGTTCAAATCCTGCAGCGCCCACCATCAAAACATCAAAATCAGTTGCTTAGAGCGTAGCCGGCCGAGCACGCCTTGGTGGACCGAAGCGGTCAGACGAGGCGCTGCGATAAGGCCCTGCGCGCATTCCCGAGCGCATTCTCGAGATCATCGGGGGCGCGTGGTGCAGCGGGATTTCCATTACGCACACGACAACGGCGCTGCGCGGGTCGACACTCCGTTGTTCGTAGAGTGACCCACTTCCGGAGCGTTTTCACTCTCAATGTTCGTGCCGGGCGAGGTTAGTATTGGCTACGCAAGAGGCCGACCTTTGCCAGGAGGCGCGACCGGATGGCGGTGTGGAGGAAGAGCGGCAGAGACCAGAAGCGGGATCAGCGATGGGAAGAGCAGCGGACGATGGGGCTGCTCAACATCGTTGTGGCTCTGGCGGTGGCGGCTGTTGCCTATACGGACTGGGTCGTCATAGCGAATATTTCGCTGGGATATCTGTATATGTTGCCGGTCGCTCTCAGCGGGCTGATCAACCCGCTGCCCATTACGGTTGCGCTGGCGGTGCTATGCACGGTTTTGCAGGATATCTTTGGACCGCCCCCGGATTCGCTGCAGTTGCACATTGCTCACAATGTCGTTGGGCTGGCGGGCTTCCTGGTGGTGGGATTTCTGGTCACGCTGATCGCAAAGCAGCGGGATCGCCTGGCGGTGGAGGTGCGGCAACAGCGCGATGCGTATGAGCGCGATCTGATTCTGGCCTCCCATGTCCAGATGCGCGTGTTGCCGAAGCCGCCGACATTGCCCGGCTTCGAGTTGGCGGCAGTGATGCATCCGGCGCGGCTGCTGGGCGGCGACTACTACGACTTTTTCAAGATATCGGAGGATGTGATGGATGTGGTGATTGCCGATGTCTCCGGCAAGGGCGCGGCGGCGGCTCTCCTGATGCCTTCGCTGGCGCTGGCTTTGCGGTCGCGCGCGCGAGAGCTGAGCGGGCCGGGTGCGATCGTGAAGGATCTCGACGAGGCGTTGAAGCAGATTACGAATTCGGCGACCTTCGCCACCATCTTCTATGCGCGCTTGCACGCGGCCAGCCGCACCCTGGAATACACCAGCGGAGGGCATAATCCACCGCTGCTGGTGCGTACGAGGACGGGGGAGTGCCGGCTGCTGACGGAAGCAGGTCCGATCGTAGGGATTTTGCCGGACGCACAGTTCACGAATACGGTTGTTCCGCTGGAAGCGGGCGACTTCCTGACCTTGTTCACCGATGGCGTGACCGAACAGGAGGACGAGCGCGGCGAAGAGTTTTCCATGGACCGGTTGCAACACGTGATTCTGCGCGCACAAGGGGAGCCGGCGAGCACCGCGGTCGGCGATATTGCGGACGCTGTTTCCGCATATGCCGGCGCGCGCGAGCAGACCGATGATTTGACCGTCGTGGTGCTGAAGGTTCTGTAGAGCAGGCAGACGGCCTGTGGTTTTCAATCTGCCGGATCGAGTTCTGCGCGAATCGAGAGTAGCTGTTGCCGTTTACCACTGGACGCCGGGATAGAGGCTGGGCATGCGGTAGGCGCGATAGGTGTTTGTGCCGGTGACCTCCATCTGCCACACGGTTTGCGGGGTCGCGGTGGGCGTGACTTCCATGACATAGGAATTGGCGCCGACGCCGGCGAGGTTGTATTCGATATTGGTGTTGGGCTGAACGCGTGTGTCCCCGGCGAAGATGTTGTAAAGATTCGGCGGCAGAATCTGATGAAAGAGAAACGATGCGGTCTTTGCGTTCTCGTCCACCTGCATCACGGGAACCGTGCTGTAGCAGGCCGGCGCGCCGGGTGCGTTGCATACGAGACCAGAAGGAAAGATGCGGGTGTCTCCATTGTCCATGATCGCCAACTGGAAGCTGCCGGTGGTGTTGGGGCTGACGAAGTTCACGTCGTGTTGCGCGTAGAACCAGTCGGTGGGGTCGACACCACCCTGCAATGTGAAGTCGCCGGCCTGGCCCAGCTTCCAGATGATGTTTCCGGTGCCGGCGCCATTGCGATAGTCGACCTTGATAATCCAGCTCTGGTGGCGGATGGAGATCAGGAAGTTGCCATCGTCCGGGGAGTAAGCAATGGCATTGGAATGGGTCCAGTCGGGAAACATAAACGGATGGCGGTTGACGTCGAGGTGATCGAACTCATTCCAGAGGAAGACGGGATTGAAATTCTCATCAAGATCCACCACGACGTCGCCCAGCACCTGCGTCGTGCCCGGAATTCCGGTGAGGTTGGTGAACGACTTCAAGGTATTCGCGATGACCAGGATGTGGCCGTTGGGGAGCGGGGCAAAGTCGTGGTGGAAGAGCTGGAGGGTGACATTGAAGCCGGCTGCCGCGAGTCTGGCATTCAAATCCGTCATGGTGAGGTGGCGCACGAGGTTGCCGACCAGATCGAATTCGCGGATTTCGTTCAAAGTGCCGGGCGGGATCGGAGCTGTCAGCGGCCCGATGCTATTGGGCGAAATCAGACCCATGAAGTGGCCGTTCGGCAGGAGCTTGACCGGATAGAGAATGATTAACGGCTGAGTATCGGTAAAGGGATAGAACCAGATGACATTGCCCGCGAGATCGGTGGCGTAAGCGGTGGAGGCGGTTGCTCCCTGGAGCGTGTCGATGAACTCGATGCCGGGCTGCGGTGTGAGCCCGGGGGTCGCAGTGACGGTATAGCGCGGGATCAGGCCCGGGGGCAGGCTTCCGGTGGTGAAGACGTGGTCGTCATCCACATGCGAGCTGCCGTCCTCGTAGTTTGCGGTAGCGCGCATATGGTAGGTGGTATTCGGCTTCATGCCGGCCACCAGCACGGTAGCCGGTCCAACGGTAGTGGCTACTGGAGATGTGGACATTCCGTAGTCGGTGGTCTCGCCAAAATCGACAGTCACGGTGCCGTTGCGGGCGGGGTTGACGGAGTATTCGGCGACCAGCGGATTGGAGGTTGGAGTTACGGTGCTGAAGGGCGTGGATCCACAGCCGACGAACAGCAGTGCGCCTACGACCAAGCTCGAGGCGGCCGCAAGCAGCCTTCGTACATCTTGCATCCATTCCCCCAAAAGGCCTACCGGCGCGGTCCTGTAACGTGATTGATTGACGTCTAGACGAGAGCCAGGCCAAAAAGTTGCAGCGTACGAACGCGTTGCGTCG
>DASQRJ010000510.1:0-5989 GCA_035642955.1 Acidobacteriaceae bacterium | reverse complement strand
AACGAATAGACGCCGCGCTTCACCAAGCCGCCATGACCTAGCGTGTAGTAGCGGCTGTCCTGATGCAGGACTACGGGCAGAATGCCCTCGACCCAAAGATTTTCATCCGTCTGATCGGCAAAAGTATGCCAGAAGTAGCGGCCATAACCGGCCGCGCCCTGGTGAAACTCCGGATACGAGTTCTGTATCTGGGCTACCCCGGCCTGCCCGGCGGCGAAGGTAATTGCCGAGTAGTCGAAGCTCTCCAGTGCCGCCGTCTTGAACTTCTCCTTCACCGTCTCGGGCGGCAGCTTTTGGTTCGCGCTCACGGAGCGAAAGTTAGGCACGATGCCGAGAATGCGCTTGGTTTGCTTGCCTTCATCGCTCGGCGTAGGGGTGGCCTCGGTCTTTGCGGCAGTGGACGCGCCGGGTGGTGCTTGCGTCTGCGGCAGCGGCGCATCGGGCAACGCCGCTGCGCTCCCCACAGCCGCAGTTGTTTCTGCTGGCGAACGTGCCGGGACCGGCTCGGAGGCAGCCAGCGCCATCGGGGGCAGCAGCATGCAGATACACACCAGTCTCGCGGCCGTCAAAAAGCTTGGTTTGCGCATATGGTCGTTAAGATTCCGTCCCGGTCGGCCCGGCTGCAAAAGAATTGCTCTCTGTCAGACGATAGTAGGTGGCATTTCGTCTCATTGCCAGCAGCTAGAGCGTTTTCCCAGGGGGATGGTCTCTGCTGCTTCACCGAGTCCGGGAACATGCTCTACGTCAGGCTGCGCAGCGCCTCGAGGCCCTGGTGAATCGCCGCCATTGAGGTGGAGTAGCTGAAGCGCACATGGCCCTCGCCCTGGCTGCCGAAGACAGCGCCCGTAATTGTGGCCACGTGAGCCTTGTCCAAGAGCAGAGCCGCAGCCTTGCGGCTGTCACGGCCCAGTTTCGTGACGCTGGGAAAAGCGTAGAAGGCGCCCGCAGGCAACTCGCACTCAAAGCCCATCGCGTTCAGCCCCGTCACCAGCACATCGCGCCGCTCGCGGTACTCCGCAAGCCGTTTATGCCGCAGCTCCGGGCTCAACTGCAGTGCCTCCAGGGCGGCCCATTGCACCATGGTTGGAACGCCGTTGGTGGAGTACAGCACCAGCTTGCGCATCGCGGCCATGAACGGCTCGTGCGCCACCGCGTAACCGACACGCCATCCCGTCATCGCGTAGCTTTTCGAGAAAGTGAAGATAGAGATCGTGCGCTCCGCCATGCCCGGCAGCGACGCGATCGAGACATGCTCGCCTTCGTAGACCAGGTCCTCGTAGGCCTCATCGGCAATCACGATCAGGTCGTGGCGCTTGGCAAAGTTGGCAACCTCCTCTGCTTCCGCACGGGTAAAGACCACGCCGCTCGGGTTCTGCGGGGTGTTGTAGTAGATGACGCGCGTCTCCGGCGTGGTGAGCTGTTCGAGCGTCGCCGTAATGCCGGAGCGACGCGCCGCCGACGTAGGCACGAAGAGCGGACGCGCCTCGGCGCCGCGGATCATGTCGGCGATCGGCGTCCAGTAAGGCGAGAAAAGGAGGCAGTCGCTGCCGGGATCCAGAACCGCTTGAAACGCGCAGTACAACCCGTGCGCACCGCCGACGGTTATCAATACTTCGTCCGCCGTTACCTGGATGCCATTGCGCTCGCGCAATTTCTCTGCCAAGGCCGTGCGCAACTGCGCGATGCCCGACGATGGCGCGTACCGCGTCTTGTTCTCCTCCGTCGCGGTAAACAGCGCCTGCTTGATGACCTCGGGTGTCTCGAAGAAGGGCTCGCCACCATGGAAGGCGTGCACCGTCTGGCCTGCGGCGCGCAGCTCCATCACCTTGTTGCGAATCACGACGATGTCGGAGAAGCCGACCTCGTCAAGCCGCTTTGCTGTCCGGAATGCCTGTCCCTTGGACGCTGTCGCCATCCGTTCACCCTGCCCTGTGTCTCTCGAAGGTATCTGATGCAAACCTCTAAGGATACAGGCATCAAGACGGCTGGGGTAGATCTTCCGGGTTGTCGCCGCGTCAGCGCTGAGATAACACGGTGCGCGGAGTCATTTCGGCGCGGAATCATTTGGAAGCGTGCGGGTCCTGCGGCGCTTTCATCGCATCGACCTGATAGGGGATCTCCAGCGTGCCCAGGCGCTTGCTGGTGATGTCCCATGCCGCTACATAGAGGTAGACATCGCCTTTCGCAAGATCGATCTCCAGATCGACCGGCAGGCTCTTTCCGGCGGGATGAGCCGCCGCTTCGCCTGTGAGGCTGAAGGTGACCTCTTGTGCATGATGAGCAATCATTGTCCCGTTATCGTTGAATGCGATGACGACAGCCGCGCACTGCACGGTGGGTTTGCCATTGACACTCTTCACCTCGAACGCGTCCAGCGGCAACGCATACTGCACCGTGAAAGGTGCGGTCCCTTTCCGCCGTTTTTTAGATGGTGCGTCACTCGTTGCATTGGGCGCCGCCGCTACCACACCCTTGCTTACGCTGGCCTGGAAGATGATCGGCTTGCTGCTGGTGGGCATATCCTTCGCGGTCTCGCCGCTGGCCAACAGCCGGGTGCGAGGCCGACGTGGCTGCTGCTCTGCCGGAGGATTGCCATCGGCATAGTATCCACGGCGATAACTCAGCGTGTAATACGTCCCCGGCATGGTGACGCTTACTTTGTGCCACTTATTGTCATAGCGGAAATCATGCGGGGCGTACGTCAGCGTGTAGTACTCACCGTCGTCATGGACGATCTGCCCGGCGGCCAGGGCCAGGCCGTTATAGTCATAGACGGCACGGCCGCCAGTTGCCTCAGCTACATTACTCATGACGGCGTGCTGCGCCAGCATCCGTGGACTGCCCTTGATGGTCAGCCCACGGGCGTCGATGGGATAGATCGCGATGCGCTGCGTCTCCAATTCGTCGTATACGGATCGCCAGCCGCTCTGCAGGCTCAATTCTGATGCGTCCGGCCGCAGGTAAAACGTAGAACCACCTGAAAACCACAGGACGTTTTTGCGCCCCGGTATCTGCCCCAGATACAGCTCCATCTGCCGCAGTGTCTGGAAGTCGTCCAAATATTCACGGCCAAATGCTGGAAAGCGCGGCATGATTTTTCGGGTCGCCGCGCGCAGCAGCGCACGGTCCGACGTGAAGCCCTGCAGAAGAATGCTCGCGCCGCCTGTGCGCGCGTAAACCGCGACCGGATCCTCCGGCCTGAGCGCATCGAAGAATTTCCCAAGCTGATAGCTAAGGTACAACTGGTCTTCGATTTCGATATTGGTCAGATCGAGAAACACGACATTGAGCGCGCGGGGCGGATGCGCGAGATAGTCGTTGCTGTAAACGCCAGGCGCCGAAACAGGCTGCGGCGTTGTGGCATCGTCTCGGCGATGTTCTTCGAACGACGCGATCTCCTGCGGCTTTTTGTTGTCGAAGACCTGGAAATCGGATGCCTTGAGACCAGGAACCGGATTCCCCTGCTTATCCGTTACGGTGACATCCGTCAGAACAACGCGGGAGTTCGCCTTCAAGGTGAATCCAGGCTGAGAGCCGGAGCCGCCGCTTGCCTGGGCGCGTGCAGGCAAGGGAAATGGGTGCAGCATAAAGACGGCGAGACACAAGACCAGCAACAATCGCGGAGTCATTGGCCACCTGCACGGTAACAGAATCCGACTACTCAGGGACGGATGCGGGCACCGCCAAGTTGCAACTACGCGGCCGAATCCGGTGCGCTCCTCGCTCCAGGAAAACGGGCTGGACACCTTTCGCCCCTATACTGTAGCCGATGCGACGCTACATCATCTGGTACGTGCTGGCGCTGTTCTGGGGAGCGATCGCCCTATTTGGCCTGCTGCGCCATCGCCCCGGCAACGCAGCTTTGGAAGGCGCCGTAGCCGTGTTGTTCGTCATCATTGGCGTTGCCGTGAGACGGCGAGATGCGGCGGCGGCGCGCTATACCGCCAGCCGGCCCAGATAGAGCGCCATTCCCGCGACTGCATCCACTCCCATCGCGGAGAGGGCATCGATCTCTTCCTGCTCGCGGATGCCGCCGGCTACGATCAACTGTCGCTTCGTCACATCGCGGAGTCTCCGCGCCACGGCCAGCGGAAAGCCCTGCATCGTTCCCTCGCGGTCGATGTGCGTGTAGAGAAATGCTGCGCAATACGGTTCCAGCGCCGCCATCGCAGTTTCGGGGGTCAGATTCACCTGCTTCTTCCAGCCCTTGATGGCGATGCGTCCCTCGCGCGTGTCCACGCTGAAGACCAGATGCTCCGCACCGACGGCGTTTTCCAGCTCCTGTGCAAAGCCGCGCCGCACCAGCTTCTGCGCATCGTCTTCTCCGATTGCAGGCGACGCTTCGAACAGTGCCGAGCCGATGATGACGCGACTCGCGCCGGCCGCCAGCATCTCTCTCGCTTGTTCGATTGAACCAATGCCGCCGCCCACCTGGCAGGGCAACCGCTGTGCGATCTCTTCGATGAGGGCGCGATTGCTGCCCTGGCGCATCGCGGCATCCAAATCGATGAGCTGGACCAGCGGGTAATCCGAGAAACGCTGGATCCACGGCTCAAAGTCGTCGAAGGCAAGCTTCAGCTCCGTGCCCTGCACCAGTTGAACGATGCGGCCGCCCATCAAATCGATCGAGGGAATCAGCATGGCAGCCTCACCGGCACGCCCTGGTTCGCCAGCTCCTGCTTCAACTCGCGCACATCGGCAATGCCAAAATGAAAGATGCTCGCGGCAAGCGCGGCATCCGCACAGCCCGCGCCGAAAACATCTACGAAATGCTGCGCATTGCCCGCGCCACCCGACGCGATGACAGGAATGCGCAGCGCGCTGCTGACCGCAGCGGTCAACTCGCAATCGAAACCGCTGCGCGTACCATCGGCATCCATCGACGTCAGCAGGATCTCTCCCGCGCCGCGCTCCTCTGCCTCGCGCGCCCAATCCAGCACCTTGCGCCCGGTCGGCTTACGTCCGCCATTCACGTAGACCTCCGCTGCTTCGACGGCATCGGCGCCCCGGCGCGCGTCGATGGCAACCACCACCGCCTGCGAACCGAAGCTGCGCCCAACCGCACCAATGAGCGACGGATCGGCAATTGCCGCGGAATTCACGCTGATCTTGTCCGCCCCGGCCTGGAACAGTGCCGCTGCATCTTCCGCAGTCCGGACGCCGCCGCCCACCGTGAATGGAACAAAAATCTCGCGCGCGGTGCGGGCCACCGTATCGAGCAGCGTCTTGCGCCCTTCATGGGTCGCGGTAATGTCCAGCAGCACAATCTCGTCCGCGCCGGCGGCCGCGTGCCGGTGCGCCAGCTCGGCAGGATCGCCCGCGTCCAGCAGATCGACGAAGCGGACTCCCTTCACCACGCGGCCTGCCGTCACATCGAGACAGGCGATGATGCGCTTGGTCAGCACCGCGGCACCGCCAGAAAGTTGCGCAGCACCTGCAGTCCCGCATCGCCGGATTTCTCCGGATGAAACTGCACACCAAAGAGAGTTCCGCGCTCCACCGCGCCGCTGAAAGATCCGGCATAGTCTGTCACGCCAACCGTATCGTCGACCAGCGGCGCGCGATAACTGTGCGTGTAGTACACAAACGTCTGCGCCGGCAGGCCAGCGAGCAGCCGCGATTGCGGCGCGCACTGCAGTGTGTTCCAACCCACGTGCGGCACTTTGTGCGTCGCAGGAAAGCGCGCGCAGATGCCGCGTATCGCGCCCAGCCCAGGCACATCCCCCGCTTCCGTGCTGCCCTCAAAGATCCACTGCAACCCAACGCAGATGCCGAGAAACGGTATGCCGCGGGCGATCACCTCACGCACAGAGGCTTCGATTCCGCTTTCGCGCAGTCGCGCCGTTGCTTGAAAGTGTCCCACCCCCGGAAGCACGACGCGCTCTGCGCTGCGCACGATTGCCGGGTCTTCCGTGATCTGCGCCACAGCACCAAGCGCGGTGAGCGCTTTCATCACCGAGGTCAGGTTGCCCGCCTTGTAATCGATAAC
>DASQRJ010000509.1:0-5205 GCA_035642955.1 Acidobacteriaceae bacterium | reverse complement strand
TACGTGAGCGATCCTAGCCACCCGGTACCGTTCGTCGGCTACACCACGGACACGGTGCCGCAGCGCTACATGGTGGACGACCAGCGCTTCGCCAGCTACCGGCCAGACGTGCTGGTGTACGAGACCGATCCGCTGAAGGAGGATGTGACCATCGCCGGGCCGATTTCTCCGAAGCTGAAGGTCGCCAGCTCGGGTACGGATTCTGATTTTGTGGTCAAGCTGATCGACGTGTATCCCGATGACTACGACACGGAGGGCGGGCGGCCCAACAAGCGCGTGACCGAAGCGCCGCCCGTTTATATGGGCGGATACCAGGAGTTGCTGCGCGGCGAGCCGATGCGCGCCAAGTTCCGCAACAGCTGGGAAAAGCCGGAGCCGCTGACGCCGGGGAAGGTTACGGACCTTGAATTTCAGATGCCGGACCTGGACCACACCTTCCGCAAGGGCCACCGCATCATGGTGCAGGTGCAGAGCTCGTGGTTTCCCCTGACGGATCGCAACCCGCAGACGTTCACCGACATCCCGCACGCAAAGCTTGAGGACTTCAAGAAGGCCACCGAGCAGGTGTATCGCTCAGCCGCGGAGCCAAGCGGAGTGCAGGTGATGGTCCTGCCGCAGCCATAATTTCCACAGCAATCCGATGGCAGGCTATCCTCCTTGATTGCCTGCCATTTTTCTTCACGGTGGGGTAGGTGGGCAAAAGGGGCTCCAACCGGTAGCATGATAGATTGGCGGAGCCGCTGGTAGCCACTGTGTAGCTGCTCTGTAGCTGGTCTGTAGCTGCTCTGGGGGAGAAGCGCTCACACGCATTATGGAGACTCGGACAGAGCAGCAGGCCGCCATCGCGGCCAAGAGAGTAGCGTGGGCCGCCGCGGGCTCTACCGATCGCGGGCGGGTTCGTCACGCGAATGAAGATTTTTTCGTGATGCGGCCGGAGGCAGGCGCGTTCGTCGTGTGCGACGGCATGGGCGGCGCTGCTGCCGGCGAAACCGCAAGCCACCTGGCCGCGGAAACGGCTGTCGCTGCTCTGATCAAGGCGAAGCGCGGCGCGGCGGCGATCCGCGAAGCGATACGGCTCGCCAATACCGCCGTTTACGAGCGCGCCAGGCAGGATCGGCGGCTGGAAGGCATGGGGACCACGCTGGTGGCGCTCTCACTGAGTGGTGACACTGCGTGGGTAGGGCATGTCGGCGACAGCCGGTGCTATCGCTGGCGCGCAGGTACACTCGAACGCCTGACCCAGGACCACTCGCTCGTAGAAGAGCAGATTCGCATTGGCCGCATGACGCATGAGCAGGCCCGGCGCTCGCCCATGCAAAACGTCATTACCCGCGCGGTCGGGACGCGGGCCGAGGTGGTCGCCGACGTTCAGGAGTTTGCGCTGCAGCAGGGCGATCTGTTTCTTATTGCCTCCGATGGGCTGATGCGTGAGCTCACCGATGCCGCGATTGGCGACATTCTGAAGGCTGGTGAGAATGATCTTGCGGCGGTGTGTGCAGCCTTGCTCGCGGCCGCAAATACCGCGGGCGGACGCGACAATATCACCTGCGTGCTGGTGCGCGTCGGCTCGTAACGGCGCCGGTTAGAGCATTTTCCTGTAGGTGCAGAGCGGCCAACAGAAGCTCTGGTGGCATTTCGTAAAGGAAAAGCCACGCCAAGATACTCTCCGCTACCTCACTGCATCAGGGAAAATGCTCTAGGGAATAGAGCTCATCTGAATCGACGCCAGGTTACGCCCCCAGCGCGCTGGCCGTTTGTCTTCCGTGTTCACCAGCTTGAATGGACCATCCTTGGCCATCGGCTGTCCGCCTTCGCGGTCGACGCCGGCTGGGTGCAAGCGACAGAGAGCAGCAGACAGAAGAGCGCAGAGTGCTTCATCGTCCATCCTTCGTGGCGGGGGTTTGCAACGATTGGTTTTGCGCAATGCAGCCGGTGTAGGTTGCGAGGAAGCGAGTGCGGAGATCGCGGTACTGCTCGATGGTCTGAAACCGGCGTGTCAGCGGCTCCTGATTGAGCAGATAGACGCTGGTTGCGATATGGCGCGCGTTGTCGAAGAGCAGATAGAAACCGATCGTGCCACCCTTCAGCTCGGTGCGATCCAGGCCGTGGACCTCAAGCCCGTGCATCGTCTCCGGCAGGCCTCGGTTGGGCAGAGTGTCGCGCTCGGAGGCAAGCATGGCAGCGAGCTCATCGAGCAAACTCTGTTTTTCTAACGCCCAGGTACTCTCCGGAAGTATCTCCGGCTTCACATTGGCGAAGAAATCTCCGCCGACTCCGTAGGCAAACATGATGCGGCGTCCGTCCAGCATTTGAATCGTCTTCGGTCCCTGGGTGGTATCGATGGTGCGCTGCTGAACGCCAGGCGGGAGCGAATCGATCTTCGCGATCTGTAGACCATCATCGAAGGTGCAGGACTCGTAGCCGTGCAGGGCATTGGCACTTGCGGCCGGCGGGCTTTGGGCAGTCTTGGGAACATTCTGCGCGGGCATTGTCGATGAGGACAGCAGCAGGACGATTGCAGCAGGCAGCAGGCGCATGGCAGGCAACGGCAGTATACCCGGGCGCGGCCACGGAAGATGGAGGCCGTCATTTAGAATCGGCCTGTGGCGAACGCAAGCGCACTGACCTTTCAGGAACTCCTTTTCAACCTGCAGACCTTCTGGGCAGCGCGCGGCTGTGTGCTGCAACAACCCTATGACGTGGAGGTAGGTGCGGGCACCATGTCGCCCGAGACGTTTCTCCGCGTGATTGGACCGCGGCCTTTCCACGTCGCGTACGCGCAGCCCTCGCGGCGTCCCGCGGATGGCCGTTACGGCGAAAATCCGAACCGCCTCTTCAAGCACACGCAGTTTCAGGTGATCCTGAAGCCGCCGCCGGAGCGCGTGCAGGAGGTCTATCTCGAATCGCTGGCAGCTATGGGCATCGACCTTCGCGAGCATGATCTGAAGTTCGAAGAGGACAACTGGGAGTGGCCCGCCGGTGGCGCCTGGGGGGTGGGCTGGCAGGTGATGCTGGACGGCCTTGAAGTTACGCAGTTCACCTACTTCCAGCAGTGCGGCGGCCTGGAGCTTGATCCGATCTGCGCCGAACTCACCTATGGACTGGAGCGCATTGCGGCGTTCCTGCAGGATGTCGATTCGATCTATGACATCGTGTGGGCGCGTGATCCGCTGACCAAGCGCGCGATCACCTATGGTGAGGTGCGGCTGCAGGAAGAGGTGCAGTTTTCCACTTACAACTTCGAGCATGCGGATGTCGCAAAGCTGTGGGAGCACTTCCGCCTTTATGAGCAGGAGTGCCAAGCGCTGCTGTCGCTGGTTCGCGAGGACGAGGCGGCACACAGAGAGCGGGACCGCGTGCCGGTGCTGGCTGCCTACGATCTGTGCCTGAAGTGCTCGCACCTGTTCAATCTGCTGGATGCGCGCGGTGCAGTGAGCGTGACCGAGCGGGTCGGCATCATCGGACGCATTCGCAATCTGACGGTCGGAGTGGCGCGCGCGTATGCCGCAACGCTGGCCACACAAAATGCAGGACAGGCTGCCTGAGGCTGGCGATAGGTCCCGAGGAGAAAAGAGACGGATGGCAGAGTTCCTGTTTGAGATTGGCCTCGAAGAGATTCCTGCGCGCATGATTCAGAGCGCGGAGCAGGAATTGACTGCGCGCGTGAAGGCCATGCTGGTGGCGGAAAGGCTGGTGGGGACGGATGCAGCGGTGCGCAGCTATGCCACCCCCCGGCGGCTTGCGGTGGTGATCGGCGAGGTACTCGGGCGGCAGCAGGATGCGACGGAGCAGTTGACCGGGCCGGCATGGAAGGTGGCCTTCAAGGACGATCAGCCGACACCTGCGGCCCAGGCCTTTGCCAGGAAGGCTGGCGTGCCGGTCGATGCCCTGGTGAAGCAGACCACGCCGAAGGGCGAATATGTCTCGGCCACGGTGACAAAGGCGGGACGCAGCGCCGCAGAGATCCTGGCCGAGAAGCTTCCCGCGGAGCTGGGGAAGATCTACTGGGCAAAGAACATGTACTGGCGCGCGGGGAAGCCGGAGCGCTTTGTGCGGCCGGTGCGATGGATACTGGCGCTGCTGGACGATGCAGTGGTGCCGGTGGAGTTTGGCGGCAAGGTCGCGGGCAGTGTGAGCTATGGGCATCGCGTGCTGCATGGCGATGCACCGATAACGATTGCCGCGCCCGCGGAGTATGCGGCAAAACTCGAGGCTGCGTATGTCGTCGCCGACGTGAGCGTGCGGCGGGAGCGCATCCGCAAGGCGTTGGACCGAGCAACCCGCACCGTGGAGGGCGCGCGCTGGCGCGCGGACGAGCCGCTGGTCGAGACGGTGACGCAGCTTACGGAGTGGCCGAGCGTGGTGCTGGGGACCTTCGAGCGCGAATATCTGGAGCTGCCCGACGAGGTGCTGGTGACGGTGATGCGGGATCACCAGAAGTACTTCGCAGTGGACGATGCGAGCGGCAAACTGGCGCCGCACTTCCTGGCGGTGCTGAATACGCAGGTGGATGCCGCCGGCGAGGCGATCATTCGGCACGGCAACGAGCGCGTGCTGCGCGCTCGCTTCAACGATGCGCGGTTCTTCTGGAGCTTCGACCGCAAGACCCCGCTGGCCGAGCGTGTGAAGCTGCTGCAGGCGGTCACCTTCCAGAAGGACCTAGGCAGCTATGCAATCAAGACGGAGACCAATCTGCGCCTGGCAGGCGCCCTGGCGACGATGGTGGCGTCCCGTGGCATCGCCGTAGACGAGCCTGCTCTGCTGACTGCAACGCGGCTGGCCAAGGGCGATCTGACGGCCGAGCTGGTGAAGGAGTTCACCGAGCTGCAGGGCGTGATCGGCGGCTTGTACGCTCGCTCCGAAGGGCTGGGCGAGGCGGTGGCGCAGGCGATCTACTGGCAATATCGGCCGGCGGCTGCGGACGATGCGATTCCGCCGACGATCGAAGGTCAACTGCTCGGAGTGGCCGATCGCATGGCGACGATCGTGGACATGTTCGCGCTGGGTCTGGAGCCAACCAGCTCGAAGGATCCGTTTGCGCTGCGGCGCGCGGCGGCCAGCGACTCCACCTCGGGCGCAACCGAGCTGAGTTGCGCATGCAGTGCGCGCTCCTCCGCTTCCACCAGCGCATTCGTCACCACCGCTGTATCGCAGCTCTCGCCCTTTTCGCGCGCCTGCCGCAGGATGTTCTGGATGCGCTTGAAC
>DASQRJ010000508.1:0-3635 GCA_035642955.1 Acidobacteriaceae bacterium | reverse complement strand
AATTGTTTTCCAGCTTCTGCCGGAGAAGAACAGCCATCGATGCCGATGGATCACCGGGCGGAGGGTACAAGAGCTTTTCGGGAACGGCATACGGTTGATGGTCAAACCAATGAACCGACACAAAAATCAGGACAACGCTTGACAGCCAGAGAATGACGGCCGCAGCAATGACGCTACGGCGTTTGCGTAGCAGCCATGCGGCTGAGGGCACTAACACGAGCGCACCGAGCCATGCGATCTGTCGCTCCGTACCACCAACGACATTCGTCAAACTGGCGACGCAGAGCCAGATGACTGCGGCGCGGTCGCTCTGCGCGCCCAACGCACGTTGGCACAGGTACATGCAAAGCAGAATTATCAGGATTCCGCCAATATCTGTCATATAGCTGCTGGCGAGGGGAATGAATACCGGAGAAAGGCAGACGGTGAGCGTTCCGAATACCGCGTTCCGGTTGCTGATTCCGCAGCGCAGCAAAATCGCGTGAAAGATCCATGCCGAAGCGATGGCAAAAGGGAGCATGGAGAGGCGGGCTACGGTGAATGAATATCCGAACAGTTTCAGAAAGGGTGCTGACCAGACGATTTGCCAGCCCAGCATCGCAGTCGCCCAGCCGTTGTAAACGAAGTGGCCTGTTCGCGCGAAATCGTAAGCGGTCCTGACGTAGGACCAATCGTCGATCAGACCCATATTTGCGAATGGCAGACAGAGTAAGACGGCGAGCCCAACCAGCAGTCCGCATGCCGGTCCACTGAACCGGGGACGCCGGCCTGCACTGATGTCTAATTCGGTAATCTCACGTGCCATAATTCGTTGGGGGGGGCGAACCGTTCTTCGCAGGATCTCGTTTTTTAGGATACTCAGCGGGCTGTTAGCGATCTAGAGCGAAATAGGGTCCCGTATACGCCTTTTGTGGAAGACGATCACACCGAGGATATCCCATTCATGAATGGGATAGTTAGCCTTTTTCGGCGTGAGAAGCAAACGAGTGCTATCTTTCTGAGCACCTGGACAGCGATTAAAAAGGCGTTAAACACGCTTTGCGCGATCGATGAAGCTGGACGAGGAGCGCCGGCGGGCGCTGTGCAATACCGCTGTAAAAGGTTGAGATAACGAGCCAAATATGTAACTGACTCTGTTCCAATATTTTAGTATTGCTCCGATTTCGTCGGAGGCCCTTCTACTTCCGCTTCCACCTCACCCCATCCTTGCTGTCTTCGAGCAGGATGCCTTTTGCCGCTAAGTCGTTGCGGATGGCGTCGGCTTTGGCGAAGTTGCGGGTCTTCTTGGCGCTGGTGCGGTCGGCGATGAGCTTTTCGATGTCTGCGTCGCTGAGGTCGAGCGAGGCTTGCAGCTCCGGTGCGGCTTCGGAGAGCTTGCCTTCGTGCCCGGCCCACTTGAGCGCTTCGCGCGCGATGTCGGCGTCGCGGTCTTCGAGGACGTTGAAGACCTGATCGAAGAGGGTGAGCGCGTGAAGGATGGGCGGGACGTTGCCCTGCGCGAGCTTGCCGTGGTCGGCGGCGGTGTTGGCGTGGCGGACGAGATCGAAGATGGCGGCGCGGGCTTCGGCGGTGTTGAGGTCGTTGGCCAGTGCCGCGGTGAAGGCGCTGGCGGCTTCGCGTGACTGCGCGAGGAGCTCTGAGTTTTCTCCGGCGGGCCACGGTCCGTGCTGAACGCGCTGGCGGAAGGTGCGCAGGCGCTCGACGGCAGAGGCGGATTCGGCGAGGCCATCGAAGGTGAAGTTGAGCTGATGGCGATAGGGAACGGAGAGCAGCAGGAAGCGGATGGCGGAGGCGCGGTAACCGCGCAGCAGAAGATCGCGGAGGGTAAAGAAGTTTCCCTCCGACTTGGACATCTTGCGGCCTTCGACGAGCAGGAAGCGCACGTGCATCCAGTGGCGCGCGAAGATTTTTCCGGTAGCGCACTCCGACTGCGCGATCTCGTTCTCGTGATGCGGAAACATCAGATCTTCGCCGCCGGCATGCAGGTCGAGGGTTTCGCCGAGATATTTCATGGCCATGGCGGAGCACTCGATGTGCCAGCCGGGACGGCCGTGACCGAGCGCGGTGTCCCATGCATGCTCGCCGGGCTTCGCCGCCTTCCACATGGCGAAGTCGGAGGCAGAGTCCTTCTCGTACTCGTCGACATCGACGCGCGCGCCGGCGGTGTTGCCGGAGAGATCCTTCTTCGAGAGCTTGCCGTATTCGGGGTCGCCCGAGATGCGGAAGTACCAGGAGCCGTCCTCGGTGCGATAGGCGAGCCCGCGCTGCTCGAGCTTCTGGATGAGCGCGACCATCTCCGGGATGTTCTCCGTTGCGTGCGGCATGAGGACGGGATCGAGGCAGCCGAGGGCGCGCAGATCTTCGAGAAAGGCGCGCTCATAGCGCGGGGTGTAATCGGCGATGGAGATGCCCTGCGCGGCGGCGTTGCGGATGATCTTGTCGTCGACGTCGGTGATGTTCATCACGTGTTTGACCGTGACGCCTTGTTCCTCTAGAAAACGGCGCAGCAGATCGATATGCAGGAAGGTGCGGAAGTTGCCGATGTGGCCGTAGTCGTAGACGGTGGGTCCGCAGGCGTAGAGCGTGAGGGCTTTGCCGTCGGCGGGAGTGAGGGGTTCGACTTGTGTGCTGAGGGTGTTGAAGAGCTGAAGTGTCATGCGTTCGGTGGGTGGAGCGGCTTAGCGCGTCCTTTGATTCTACGGGAGCGGCGATTCTGCACCGAGCGGGAGGCTGGCGCGTGCGGAGAGCGAGGCGGGCGCGAAGTCGCGCGCGGCAAGTTTCGGCCAGGCGGCGGCGGCGATCATGGCGGCGTTGTCGGTAGACAGGGAGAGCGCGGGAAAGGCGATGGGCAGGCCGCGTTTTGCTGCCTCGGCGGTGAAGCGGGCGCGCAGTTCGCGGTTGGCGGCCACGCCTCCGGAGATGAGCAGGCCGTGCGCGCCATAGTGCTGGGCGGCAGCGAAGGTCTTGCGCTTGAGGTCATCGACGACGGCGCGCTGGAAGGAGGCGACGAGGTCGAGGGTCTGCTGATCTAAAGTCTGGGAGGCGGGGAGGTCGGCGTCTGCGGGCTTTATCGATGGGGCGAGGTGCTGCCGCCTTGCAGCGATGGACGCGGCCATGGCGTGGGTCTCGACGTAGCGGAGCACGGCGGTCTTGATGCCGCTGAAGCTGAAGAGGTATGCGGCGGCGGCGGTCCGTTGGCCGTGACGATGGGCTTTGGGTTTGATCTGCGCGAAAGAAAATGGGACCGCCCCGGGGTTGCCGTGGGGGGCGAGTGCGTCGATCCATGGGCCGCCGGGGTAGCCGAGGCCGAGGAGCTTGGCGACCTTGTCGTAGGCTTCACCGGCTGCGTCGTCGAGGGTGCGGCCGATGAGTGAGTAGTGCCATGTGCCGTCAGTTGGTTCGGCGAGATAGAGGTGCGTGTGACCGCCGGAGACAACGAGAGCTAAAGCAGGCTCGTCAGCTTCAGGAGGTTTTTCGTTTGCTGAGGATCGCTCTTGAAGCAGCACGGCGTGGATATGGCCTTCGAGATGATTCACGGCGATGAGGGGGATGTTCTGCGCGTAGGCCAAGGCTTTGGCGTAGGTGATGCCGACCAATAAAGCTCCGGCGAGCCCGGGGCCGGAGGTAACGGCGAT
>DASQRJ010000507.1:0-3787 GCA_035642955.1 Acidobacteriaceae bacterium | reverse complement strand
TTTTCAGCCTGCGTCAGGCCGCATTCCCGCGTCCTACCTTCATCGTTACGCGTCAGTCCAGCGCCAGCAACGCGTTGTGCAGCTGGTTCTCCGTCCACTTGAACGTCCGCGTCCGCCGGTCGGGTCAGGGCCTGGGAGGCCTACCATTCGGCGGCGAGTTGACCCTGCTCGCGTCCGTCACCTGTGACCTGCGGTCGGCTGTGCAAGCCCGGCTCTGCAGCGTCTTCTCGATCAGCGAAATGCTCCCTTCCCGCTACCAGTCATCCGATGTATCGAATTCCGGCTGTGGAACGTGACGCCTTATCCACACATCGACAATACGCACGTTAGGGAAGTCTTGCAGCTCTTGGTGAGCGACATCCATCGCTGCGTCTAGGGTCGGCTGGTCGTACTCTTTGGACGCACACCGGCCGCGTCGGTCGGCAACCTCGACGACGATGATCATGGCGTTTTCTCCCGGTCGCAGGATAGCAACTCGAGACCTGGGAGAGGAGTCACAGTTCGGACTGAGCAGTTTGTCGGCACACCTCGCTGAGCTCCAGCGACTGCCGTTTGACGCCGGACTCGATCCCGGTCTCTCGACCGGCCATCATGTTTGCCGCCGGAGATATGAGGCAGGCGCATGCGACTGGTCAGCAGCACTTCAGATGTGGAATTGAGCCGTAAACGGGAACTAGCGGCTATTGAGGCCGCGCTTCGTGAGCTGGCGGCCAACATACTACGGGTCATCCGTGGCGCCGGACGGGCAGGTGAACTGACGACCCAAGCCGCCGCCTTCGCGATCGCAGGTGATCCGCAGGAACCAGGACGGGAAGGCGCTGAAGGGCTCGTCCAGCGCCTCGGCGACAGCTGGCAGCTTGTCGTCGCCCGTAGGACCGCCAGTGCCGCACCGGTGGCGCTCTCATGGCTTGCCGGTGGCCCTGCGCACCAGCTCCCGGAACAGCGCGTCGGCGGCATCGCCTCGCCGCTGGTGTTCCTCCGGTGTCAGATCCTCGACCTCGCCAAGTCGACCGCGCTTTGATCGCGAGGTGACGATCCTGGCCTTGCGATCATCGTTGGCAGGAAATGTCGTGCGGTTCGACATTTCCTCGGCTGGATCAGGTGTCGTGTTGGCCGGTCCACGAGGGATTTTCTGCTTCGCCTCCTCAACGCGTTTCCTGTCGCGGGCGGCAACCACCTCGGGCATGTTGATTTCCAGTGAGATCTGACCCGGGAATTCCAGCGAGAATTGACCCGGCTGCGGTTTATGGTTTGAGTTTCATGGGAGGGTCAAGGCTGGGGTTTCTCCTTTCGCTTTTGGGATTTTTGTACGGAACTGTTCCTGAACCTGAAGCTGTCGTTTCCGGTTTCCAGGATGTGGCAGTGGTGAGTGAGGCGATCCAGGAGAGCGGTCGTCATCTTGGCGTCACCGAAGACGGCAGACCATTCGCTAAAGCTGAGATTGGTGGTGATGACGATGCTGGTGCGCTCGTAGAGTTTGCTGAGAAGATGGAACAGCAAAGCGCCGCCTGAGGGACTGAAGGGCAGGTATCCGAGTTCATCGAGGATGACGAGATCGACATGGCCGAGGCGGCCGGCGATCTGACCGGCTTTTCCCTGAGCCTTTTCCTGTTCGAGAGCATTGACCAGTTCGACGGTGGAGAAGAAGCGGGTACGCTTCTTGTGGTGCTCGATGGCCTGCACGCCAAGCGCCGTGGCGATGTGCGTCTTGCCGGTACCGGGCCCGCCGACCAACACGACGTTGTCGATGGGCTCGATAAAGTCACATCGGTGAAGGCGCCTGACCAAGGCTTCGTTGACCTCGCTGGACGCGAAGTCGAAGCCGGCCAGGTCGCGATAGGCCGGGAAGCGGGCGGCCTTGAGCTGATATGCCATGGAGCGGACCTCTCGCTCGGCGGTCTCCGCCTTGAGCAGCTGGGAGAGTATGGGAATGGCAGCCTCGAAGGCTGGAGCGCCCTGTTGCGCCAGTTCATCGACCGCCTGCGCCATGCCGTACATCTTCAAGCTGCGAAGCAGGATGACGAGAGCGCCGCTGGCGGGATCATGACGCATGGCGCGCCTCCCCGGCCTGGCGCAGGGCGTCATAGCGTTCGACGTCGGCCCTGGGTTCGTTGGTCAGTGCCAAGGCCTGTGGAGCAGTTACCACCGGCGGAGCGGCAGGCTTGCCATCTATCAGCCTGTGGAGCCGGTTGAGGATGTGGGTTTTGGACGGCACGCCATCCTCCAGCGCCAGTTCCACCGCCACCAGCACAGCCTGCTCGTCATGGTGAAGCACCAGGGCCAGGATCTCCACCATCTCCCGATCGCCACCGGTACGGCGCAAGAGGTGTTGCTGCAGTCGCTTGAAAGCCTCGGGCAATTCCAGGAACGGGGCGCCGTTGCGCAGGGCGCCAGGCTTTCTCTGGATCACCGCCAGGTAATGGCGCCAGTCATACACGGTCCGCCCTGGCCCGTTGTGCGTCCGGTCGATGATGCGTGGGTGCTCGCAGACAACCTGACCTTCGGCGACGACCACAAGCTTGTCTGGATAGACCCGCAGGCTGACCGGCCGGTTGGCAAACGAGGCCGGCACGCTGTAGCGGTTACGCTCCAGATGGATCAGGCAGGTCGATGAGACCCGCTTGGTAAATTCCACGAACCCATCGAATGGCCGGCCGACAGGCATGAGGCTCTCGACTTCCTGGGCCCAGACATCGGCGATCGTTCCTGGCTCGCCGCCATGCCGGGTCTGTCCCCAAAGCTCCCTGCAGCGCTGCTCCAGCCAGCCATTCAGGGCGTCCAGACTTTCGAACGGCGGCATGATTTGCCAGAGGCGGTGCCGCGCATCCTGGACGTTCTTCTCGATCTGCCCCTTCTCCCATCCTGATGCTGGATTACAGAACTCGGCTTCGAACAGGTAGTGACTGGTCATGGTCGAAAAGCGCGCATTGACGCTGCGTTCCTTGCCGCGGCCGACCTTGTCCACGGCGGTGCGCATGTTGTCGTATATACCTCGTCGCGGCACGCCACCGAGAACCCGGAAGGCGTGGTTATGCGCGTCAAACAGCATCTCATGGGTCTGCAGCAGATAGGCACGGACGGTGAAGGCCCGGCTGTAGCAAAGCTTGACGTGCGCCACCTGCAGCTTGACACGAACGCCGCGGATGACCGCGAAGTCCTCGCTCCAGTCGAACTGGAAAGCCTCACCTGGTGCAAACGACAGAGGCACGAAGCTGCCCCGACCGGCGGTCTGCTGCAGCCGATGACATTCCTCCTTCCAGGCCCGGGCAAACGCCGCCACACGGTTGTAGGATCCGTCGTAGCCGAGGCTGACGAGATCTCCACACAGCTGCTTGACCGTCCGCCGTTGCTTGCGCGGCCGCGCTGCTTCACGACGCAGCCACGCAGATAGTTTCTCGGCATAGGGATCCAGCTTGCTCGGCCGGTCTGGCACCTGAAACTTCGGCTCAATCACATCGGACCGAAGGTACTTGCGAACTGTATTCCGCGACACACCGGTGCGCCGGGAGATCTCCCGGATCGGCACATGATCTCGCTTATGCCACCGACGGATAATGCTCAAAAACGCCATGTCCAACACTCCGTTCATCCCCACCCACTTCAGACGGGGGCAAGCGTTCGCACATGGGTCACTTCTCAGTGGAAATACCGACCCCTCCCGGGTCAGTTCTCAGCGGTAATCAACACATCCGCACCGGTTGGTATCGCGCGGTGCATGTGAAGGACCCGTGCTGCCGATCGTGGCGTGCGCTGCTGGCCGCGCGACAGATGGTGCTCAATAAATGGC
>DASQRJ010000506.1:0-4917 GCA_035642955.1 Acidobacteriaceae bacterium | reverse complement strand
CGGAGCTGCCGCTGGCCGACCGCGCCACCATCGGCAACATGGCGCCGGAGTATGGCGCGACCTGCGGCATCTTCCCGGTGGACGCGGAGACGCTGCGCTATCTGCGGCTGACCGGACGCAGCGAGGAGCAGGTGGCGTTGGTGGAGGCGTACTACAAGGAACAGGGACTTTTCCATGCACCGGGCGCACCGGTGGCGGAGTATTCGGCGACGATTGCACTTGACCTGAGCACGGTACAGCCCTCCGTGGCCGGACCGAAGCGTCCACAGGACCGCGTGTTGCTCAAAGATGCGGGTGAGAACTTCAAGAAGGTGCTGCCGACGCTGCTGGGGCCAAACGGCAATGCCTCTTCGGCGCGCCAGGTGAGCCGGTGGGAAGGCGAAGGCGGCGGCCCCGAACCGATCCATGACCACGCGCCTGTGGCCACGGTGAAGGAGCGCTTCGGCGTGGATCCGGACAAGTATCTCGACCATGGCTCTATTGTGATCGCGGCGATTACGAGTTGCACGAATACGTCGAATCCGTCGGTGATGGTGGCTGCCGGACTGCTGGCCAAGAAAGCCGTCGAAAAAGGGCTGAGCGTGCCACCGTGGGTGAAGACATCGCTGGCGCCGGGCTCGCGTGTGGTGACGGACTACTATACGAAGTCCGGCCTGCTGCCGTATCTCGACAAGCTGCGCTTCAACGTCGTTGGCTATGGCTGCACCACGTGCATCGGCAACTCGGGGCCGCTGCCGACGGATGTGTCGAAATCCATCGATGAGCACGGGCTGGTGGCTGTGTCGGTGCTGAGCGGCAATCGCAACTTCGAAGGCCGCATCAACTCCGATGTGCGGGCGAACTACCTGATGTCGCCGCCGCTGGTGGTGGCGTATGCGCTGGCGGGCCGCATCGATCACGACTTCGACAAGGAACCGCTGGGACAGACCAAGGACAAGAAGCCGGTGTATCTACGCGACATCTGGCCGACGCAGCAGGAGGTGTCACAGACGATTGCCAGCTCGGTCAGCTCGGAAGCGTTCCGCAAGGAGTATGCGACGGTGACCGATGGCGACCAGAACTGGCAACACTTGAAGTTTCCGACGGGCGAGGTTTACCAGTGGGAGCCGGATTCGACCTACATCCGGCAGGCTCCATACTTCGACAACATGCCAAAGGTACCCGCACCGGTGACAGATATCCGTGACGCGCGGGTGCTGGCGGTGCTGGGCGATTCGGTGACCACCGATCACATCTCGCCAGCGGGGTCGATCAAAGCGAATGGCCCTGCCGGAAAGTACCTGAGCGAGCATGGCGTGAAGCCGGCGGATTTCAACTCTTACGGCTCGCGCCGCGGCAACCACGAGGTGATGGTGCGCGGCACCTTTGCCAATGTGCGGCTGCGCAACCGGCTGGCGCCGGACACGGAAGGCGGCGTAACGCGGCTGCTGCCTGAGGGCGAGGGGATGAGCATCTTCGACGCGTCGGTGAAGTATGCCGAACGTGGAACGCCACTGGTGATTCTTGCCGGCAAGGAGTACGGATCAGGCTCGTCGCGCGACTGGGCAGCGAAGGGGCCGCGGCTGCTGGGTGTGCGCGCGGTGATCGCCGAAAGCTACGAGCGCATTCACCGCTCCAACCTGGTGGGCATGGGCATCCTGCCGCTGCAGTTTGCCGAGGGGCAGAATGTCGAATCGCTGGCTTTGACGGGCGAGGAGACATACAGCTTTCCGGGACTGAAGGCGCTGCTGGATGCGAAGTTTGCCAACGGACGCGAGTTGACGGTCGAGGTGACGGATGCAAACAAGCAGTCGCGCACGTTCAAGGCAAAGGTGCGCATCGACACGCCGCAGGAGATTCTCTACTACCAGAACGGCGGCATTTTGCAGTACGTGCTGCGGCAGCTTGCAGCGAACTGAATGGCTTGGCCGTCTCGGCTTCCGAGTCATAGACTGTGATTCGGAGGCCAAGATGGAGGCGAATATTCCAGAGCGGGAAGACACTCCAATCCTCAAAGAGAATGGGACGGAAAAGACGCTGAAGGAGCTATTGCTCTCAGACGAAGACCGGTTCGAAATCGAGATTCCGCCACGCGGACAATGGAAGTTTCGGCCGGTCATTCGCTTTGAAGACGATTAAGGGCGCACTTCCAGCATCACTAACGAGTTGACGGGCAGTTCGACATCGATCTTGCCGTCATGCAGCGTTGCCTTTTCCGGCGGGCTGAGCTTTGAGGCTTGGTTGAGTTCGTGCACCTGGGCTTCTGTTGGGTAACGCGGGCTGCCCATCTTGCGATAGGCGGCGAGCGTGTTGCCGTGTGTGGGGTCGAGGCGGGTGATGCTGACTGCCGCGTTGCCGGGCACGTGCTCGAAGCTGATTTGCATCTGCTTTTCGACGCCCGGGCCACCGGGCTGACGCGCGGCGGGCGGGTCGGCCATATTCCAGACAGCAACCACCAGCGCGCCATCCGCGCGGCGTGTGACCAACGCGTTCTTCGAATCGTTCGCCAGGCGCTCGTTGCCGAGATGATGCAGCATGGCGAAGGCGTTGAAGCTGGGCTTGCGGATGCTCCAGGGTGCGATCAGTCCGAAGCCGCCGTCAAAGGGCTCGTGCTTGGGGCCGTCCTCTTCGAAGACATCGTCGAAGGTCCAGAAGGACATGATGTTGGCGAGGCCATCGCACTCACGGATGGTATTTGCCACCGCGGGACCGACGAAGGTGGTGTCGCGTGCGGCGTCGATGCCGACGACGTTCCACTCGGTAACGAACCAAGGGATGTGCGGCATGGGTGAGTCGGCGATCTGCTTCTTGACATGCGCCATCGCGGCGCACAGGCGATCGTCCATCGGCGGCAGGGTGGCGGGGGTGAAGGTGTGCTCATAAGTTTCGTCGGCATAGCCGTGGGTAGAAAGGAAGTCCACCGGCACGTTGTTATCGTGCATGTACTTCAGGAACTCGGGCACCCACTCCTCGGCGGCAGCCGCGGGGCCACCGACGCGCAGCCGAGGACTCACGGATTTCAACGCGCGGGCGGTGTGGCTATAAAGCTCGAAGTAGGTGGCTTGTTTGGGCTCGCCCACCCAGAAATCGATGTTCGGCTCATTCCAAACTTCGAAATACCACTGCGAGACCTCATCGATGCCGTAGCGGTCCACCAGATTTTGACCGAGGGCACGGATCAGCGCATCCCACTGCGCGTAGTCACGGGGCGGGGCGACATTGGGTTTGTACCAGAAGGCATGCGGCGCCGGATGCGCGGCAAGCAGTTTGGGCATGAAGCTGATTTCGACCACCGGCCGCACGCCGCGCGCGAGCAGGCCATCGTAGATCTCATCGACGTAGGTGAAGTTGTATTGCGGCTGGCCATGTTCGTCTTCGGTGTAGACGCCGTTCTCATCGTCGAGAATCCCGTGAAAGCGGACGTACTTCATATCGGTGACGCTCTTCACCGCTGTCAGGTCGTTGCGGTAGGCCTCGCGCATGGCGAGATTGGCGTGGCCGGAGCCGAACATTTGCTCCCAGAAGTGCGGCAGTGGAGTCGCGCTGGCATGCGCGTCTACCGTCAGGGCTTCCTGGGTCGCCGTCTGCTGCGCTCGAGCGGATCCCGATACGACAGCCAGCAGCAGGCAGGCGATTGCGGCGGCAGTGCGATTCCCCTTAGGCATGCCAATCCTCCCAAGCGATACGCTGACTAGTCTAGTACCGGCGCAATCGTTTGCGCACGGCGGTGACGCAAAAAAAGGCGGAGTCGCCTCCGCCCTTTTCACTTGTCCCTAAGATGTCGTCCTTACGGTGTCGTCCTTACGATGTCGAGGATCTGGATGCGGCTGCAGCGAGCCTGCTAGATACCCACCGCGTACGAGTCCAACGCTTCCTGATCGCCTGCGTGCTTGTAGAAGTCATATGGCGAGCGGTGATTGAACTTGTAGCGCACCCTCAGTTCGCGGCCAATGATTAGGCCGAGGGCTGCCACGGTCACTGCAACGCCGGTCCAGGTGACGGTGCGCAGCAGATAGTTTGGCTTTTGCTGGAATGGCAGAAGATTGCTCATGATCCTTCCCCGCTGAGGTGCATCGATCGGTCCGCACCATTCTCTCTTCCTACATCATGATAACGCAGCAAGGTTGGCCGGCGGATGCATTACGGTCGTGCCTATTGTTCCGTTTTGGTCACAGCCGGATGCGCCACTGCCTCGATGGCGTGCAGCAGCGCGACCTTCCGCCCCGGGGGCAAAAAGCTTGCTTCTATAGATTTGCCCGCAAGCTCGCGGAGCTGCTCCAGTGTGAATTGGAATTCATACTCCGCCAGCCGATATTCGCCCAGCAGGTCGCTGCCGAAGAGTGTGGGATCGTCCGAATTCAGGTTGATCATCAGGCCCGATTCGAAGTAGCGGCGCACCGGGTGCTCCGCGAGCGAGGGGCAGGAGCCGGTTCTCACGTTGGAGGTCATGCAAATCTCGACGGGTATCTGCCGCTCGGCCAGGACTTCCATCAGTTCGGCATCGAGTTGGGCGGACAATCCATGACCGATGCGTTCGGCGCCGATGTTCAGCGCGCCCCAGATGCCTTCCGGCCCTACGGTTTCGCCCGCGTGCGCAGTCAGCCGCAGTCCAGCGTCGCGCGCCTGGGCATACAGATCGCGGAAGGGCTCGGCGCCGGTGCGGCGTTCGTCCCCGCCTATGCCGATGCCAACGATTGAGGGGTGCTCGCTGCGCATCTCCGCGGCCTTGTGAAAGACCCGCGTGGCCTGCTCGACGCCGAAGTGCCGCACCGCGTCGAAGATCCAGAGAATGCTGATGCCGAATTCACGCTCTGCGCGTAGACGCGCGCGCTCCATCCCCGCGAAGAGGGGTTCGAAGGCCATGCGGCGCCAGTAGTAGACCACGCCGACAGAGACGTAGACCTCCGCATGAACGACGCCCTGCGCGGCAAGCGCCTG
>DASQRJ010000505.1:0-3253 GCA_035642955.1 Acidobacteriaceae bacterium | reverse complement strand
CGGCGAAAACCCACGCCGGGACCGAATGCAGCCATGAGCAGCAGCGCAATGGCTACGATGATACGGAGGTAGAGCACAGTGATGGCTCCTTTCTAGGCGGCAACCCGGGCGAACCCTTCACAAGAAGTAGATGCTGCGACGGGCTCGGCCGCCACGTTAAACTAAGCCATGGTAGCCTCCTGCCGATACGGCCGGTGGGAGATGGGGAGATGTCGATGAAGTGGTTCCGGTGGGTTTGGCTGGCGGGAGCGCTGGCGCTGTTGGCCGAGGCGTTCTACCAGGCGATGTATGTGGCGCCTGTGGAAGCGACGATGGGGAACATCTATCGGATTTTCTATTACCACGTGCCGGCCGCGTGGGTAACCTTCCTCTTTTTCCTGATCAGCCTGGTGGCATCGATTGTGTACCTGGCGTCGCGGCATCGCGATCCGCTGCGCGCGATGGGAGCCGATGCATTAGCGCTGGCCTCGGCCGAGGTCGGGATTCTTTTCTGCACGGCGGTGCTGATGATGGGCATGCTGTGGGCGCGGCCGGTGTGGGGCATCTGGTGGACCTGGGATGCGCGGCTGACCAGCACGCTGATGATGTGGCTGATCTATTGCGCCTACCTGCTGGTGCGGCGTTTTGCCGTTGGGCCGCAGATGCAGACGCTGGCGGCGGTGGTGGCCATCTTCGGGTATGCGGACGTGCCGATTGTCTACTTCTCTACTCGCTGGTGGCGCACCCAGCATCCTTCGCCGGTAATCGGCGGTGGCCCGGATTCAGGGCTTGATCCGACGATGTGGCCGCCTCTGCTGTGGAACCTGGCGGCATGGCTGGCATGGGGACTCACGCTGATCGCGTTCCGTTACGCAATCGAGCGGCGGCGGCAGCTACGGGAGCAGGATGAGTCGCTCCGCGCTCTCGAAGCGACGCTCGAGCCTATGCCGTGGAAGGAGAACGAGTAATGGCACATCGTCATTTGATATTGGCCTATGCACTGACCTGGGTGCTGCAACTGGGCTACGTAGGCTTCCTAGCAGTGAAGTGGCGCAGCGAGAAGCGCGCGTCCCGTCCGCTGTAACGATATTCCCGTTTTGGAAAAAAGCAACGAAGCTGTCTCGGAGAGGCAGCTTCGTTGTCCGAGGAAGGGTACCGCAGGGCGGATTGCAGTCCGCCGGAGCACACTTGCGTGACTCTAGCCCGGTAGACGGACGGCCATTTCCGGAAGTTTCAAATGACACCGCACCCGCGAGAAATACTTCCCTCCCACCTTCGGGGGAGAATCTGCCCTGGAAAGAGGGATTTAAGCCACGGGCGAGTGGAGGGATGATCGTGGTGTCAGGAGCGGCCCCCAAAGCAGCACCTGAAACAAGCCGAACGGCGCAGACCGAAGGCTCTCATCTCGACTAGCCTCCCAGAGGCCACCGGCGGGTGGCCTTTATTTTTGCCCTCACTGCCGCCGGATTGAACCAGCCGGCCACCCCGGTTCCCCAGCCCTGTTGGCGGGCGGTTGCCAAGACAGTGGCATCCGGATTGAATCTCTGCCACCCCGCCTCCGCTTCCCCATCATTTGACTGTCTTGTCTCCTTGCTGGACAGCGAGAGCGGCGATATCGCCAGAGGAATGGAGCTGGCCGCGCAGCAAGGCTTCGAGAATGGGGTGCACGATCATCGCACTCGTCGGGCGTGAGATGACCTGGCCCTCTTCACTGCCGGGCAGGCGCACCACGAGGACGGGACGCGTATCGAACTTCTCGTCCGAGGCACGCCTCTCTTCCGGCGTCCAGTCAAACTGCTTCTTCCAATAGTCGACCCGCCAGGAGTGATCGGAGGAGACGATGACCGACGTCTGGGAGGCATCGGGCGTGGATTGAATCACCTGGAGCAACTGGCCGAGCGTGTTGTCCGCGAGAACGAGATTGTCGATGTAGTCGCCGCCGGCGGCGAGGGCGTGGCGATGGCGATCGTAGATGCCAGGCGGATGCGGTATGGGCAGGTGCAAAAAGACGAAGCGGACGCGCGCATCGCGCAGCAGACTCTCTGATTGCGCCATAACTCCCTGATAGTCGCGCAGGTGCGTTTGGTGATAGAGGGGTCGGTCGGTAACCGGCGTGATGCGTTCATGGGGCGGGAGAAGCGCCAATAGATTCCGGAAGGTCGACCTGTTGTAGTAGAGATCGACGGGGAGGTCAGGATAGACGTCGGAGAACTGCCAGGAGCAGCGGTCGAGCACGCTTCCCAGAAAACGGCAGTAGGGATTGAACCAGGCGGCGACGCCGGTGGTCCATCCCAGCCGCTGTGCATCGCCGAAGATGGTCTGCGATGGATTGAAGGGATGCCAGGGACCGCGGTGCACGCTGCGGAAGCGGAAGGGCCTTCCGTAGATGTGTTCTACATCCGCGACGGGCTGCCCGAGGAAGAGTCCGGGAATGACTTCTTCAGTGTGATAGCCGGTGGGCTGCAGGTCGGAAAAGGTTGTGCTGTGGTCGGCGAACTGCTGGAGATGGGGGAAGGTGAGTCCGGACGGCGGGTGCTCGAAGACCTGTTTGTACGAGAGCTCGTCCATGAGGATCCAGACGATGCGCGGCTGTGCGGAGGACGGAGTGGGGAGCGACGGATTGGTAAAAGAGGTTTGCTCGCGCGGCTCAAAACGCAACGCCTGCCAGGCGAGCTTTGGCAGCAGGATGATCATGCCGAAGGCGGCGACGGTGAACAGGGCGCGGGTTCCGTCGAGAGCCTGTTGCAGCGCCTTGGGACGCCATTGCCACAGGAGCAGCAGGACGATGGGCACCGCGGCCACGCCGATGTGCGATGCAAGCAGGACCCCGGCAACGGCGGCAGGATGCGCGCCGAGGGCGCCGGCGCCGAGGCGGCCGAGCAGCCAGACGAGAAGAGTGGGGAAGGCGATGCCGGCGACGGTGCGAGCGCGCGGCGACAGACGATCCACACCGGCGAGGACGAGCCATGCCAGTGCCCAGACGAGCAAGGTAAGCAGCAGGATAGCGCGGGGAATGCTGGCAACCGGCTCCGGGGCATGAAAAGAATTCACATGCCAGGGCTTGAAGAAGGCGTCAGCGATGGGCAGCGCGTAGAGCACCGCGAGGCCGGCACTTTCCAGAAATGACTTTGCTTTCACCGGGTCTCGAAGAGCCAAAGACTTCGGCCGTTGGGGAGATTTTCCACCAGGCGGCGGACGAAGTGCTGATCGGAAGCGGCCAAGAATGCGTTTTCGTCGAGATGTCCGTAGATCTCCTGACGGCCACGGCAGAGCT
>DASQRJ010000504.1:0-3121 GCA_035642955.1 Acidobacteriaceae bacterium | reverse complement strand
GATGTCGTGGCTTACGCGGGCGAACTGCAGATCCCTTCGACAAGCACAGTGCAGCGGCTTCGCTTTGCGCAGGATGACACTGGTTTTGCGAGTTGTTCTTAGACGAAGCGGTCGAGCTGGGCGCGGGCTGCATGCTCGGCGATGGCGGCGTTGATGTCCAACGCGAGCGCGAGAGCCGCACGGCCCTGCTGGCCAGTGACTCGCGGCTGCTGGCGGGTGCGCACGCTTTCCAGGAAGGATTCGATCTCCAGGCGCAACGGCTCGCCGGGGGTGACGGCGGGCTTGGAAAGTGCCAGGCCGCTGAGAATGCGGGCGGGGTCTGGCGGAGCTGCGTCAGAGGCGGCTTGCGGCTTGACGTCGATGAAGAGCAGATCCTGCCGGGCGTAGTCGATGGAGATGTATTGATGCGGCTGGAAGAAGCGGAGCTTGCGGACGCGCTCGGTACTGACGCGGCTGGCGGTGAAGTTGGCGACGCAGCCGGAGGCGAACTCGACGCGGACGTTGGCGATGTCCACCTTCCGCGACAGGACCGGCAGGCCGACGGCCTGCAGGGAGCGAATCGGCGACTGGACCAGACTGAGCACGATGTCCAGATCATGCACCATGAGGTCGAGAACGACGTCGACATCGAGGGAGCGTGGGGTGAAGACGCTGAGCCGGTGCGCCTCAAAGAACATGGGCATGTGGATGTAGGGTTGCACGGCGAGGACGGCGGGGTTGAAGCGCTCCAGATGGCCAACCTGAAGGATGCGGTGATGCCGCGCGGCTAGATCGACGAGCGCGTCTGCCTCGGCCAGCGACGCCGCAATCGGTTTTTCTACCAGAACATCGATGCCGGATTGCAGCAGGGCGCCCGCGATCGCGGCGTGGGCGCTGGTGGGCGCACAAATGGACGCGGCGTGAAGCTCAATCTGGCCGGCGGCGCGCGCGGCGAGGCAGGCGTCTATGTCCGGGAAGAGGCAGGCTTGAGGAAGATCGGCTTGCAGTGCCTGCCGGCGTCCGGAATCGCTTTCGACGATGGCCGCAAGACGGACGGTATCGCCCGCTGCTGCACTCAATTCGCGAATCACGCGGAGATGGCTGCTGCCGAAAGCGCCGACGCCGATGATGGCGAACCCAATGGATTGTGGAGAGGCGGACGCCACTTGAGCTATTGGGCGCCGCTCTTGCCCCCGACGACCGCGAGGCAGCGTGTGTAGAGCTCGAGCAGATGAGTCACCTGATCGTCAGCCTTGGCGGAGGTGGGGTGGGTAAAGCCGGTAGAGGCAGTAGCGGGACGGCCGACGTTGGTCGTGGTCGCGATGAATTTGAGCAGGTCCAGGGCGATATCTTCGTTACGGCGAGCGGCGCTGGACAGTGTGGCGGGTTGCTCCATATGCGTCCTCCGATGCCGATGCTACCAGATGGGGACGGCCATTGCTTGCCGCACGGGCAGGCGCGCCGATGCGGTTTTTGGGGTCGCTTTGTCTGCTCGCTGCCTTTGTCCGGTGTCGCGGCCGGGGCGCGGACAGCACATCTCTCTACTTCGCTTCGCGGCGGCTGATGAGGTTCCGCTTGGTCAGGGTATGGGCGCGAGGATGAGGCAGACGCGGCCGATGATGAGGTCCGATGGCATCTCGTGCGGGCCGAGAGCAAGCAGTTGCACGGGATGGTCGAGTTCGATCGGGCGCAGGATGAGGCGGTTGCTCTCGAATTCCGTGAGCCGCAGATGCAGAGCGTTGCCGACGCGCACGGCGAAGACCGAGGGCTGCGGCGGCTGATAGGCGACAGGAGAGTTGTAGTGGCGGTCGATGACCGCAATGGCGTCCGGCGGCAACACGGGTTGCATGCCGCTGGCCTGCAGCCGCGTGACCCGCACGGAGACGAAGCGGAACCATCCGCGCCGCGAGGTGGCTCGGCGTGAGCGCATCTGCTCCAGAATGCCAAGCGGCAAGTGCACCGTGTCGAGCGTTGCCGAGCTGGGCGGCACCGCATCGTGGATTGCGACACTCGGTGCCACAACGGGAATAACAGAGTGCGTAAGGCTGTTTGGCGCCTCACGTGGACCCGCGGCCATGTCGTCCAACGCGAGCAAGTCGCTGACCGTGAGCATCTGGGCGGCGAGAAGACGATCGAGACCGCCGAGGCTGAGGGTACGGCGGCGGCGCAAGAAGTTGGAGATATGGGAGGGTTGAAAGCCAGTCTGGCGCGCGAGAACAGCTCCATTCACACTGCCTCGATCGATCCGCCGCAGTAGTTCCACGCGGAGACGCTCTTGCAGTTGGGTGAAGTTCATGTGGAAAGTTAGCTAGTAGATAAAGATGCCATAGTGGCAGATTGTCTCGGCGAAACGTAACTACAACCGGTTCCTGTGGTAATCGGCTTTCGGGAATGGGATGGCAAACTGCACTCTCCTGTCGAGGCCGGTATTGTTGACGCTGCCGGTACTAGTCTTTAGAGTCGCATTGCTTTCATCTGCAGTAGCAGATAGCGCGACGATGACGAAGTAACAACTGCTGCTACTGACCGAAGGTTGGTGCAGTGGGGGGCATCGCGCGCCGTTCGCGGCAATAAATTGCGGATGAAACCCGGAATCGATCTGCGCACAAGGGAAGCCCGCTGCCGGCATGCTGCGACAAGCAGCGGCATGGCGCGATGGGCGATCCAAAACAAGCTGCCGACTGTCCGCATGGACGCGAGAGAGAGCAGTGAACTTACAACGAGCCTGCCGCGATACCTTGACGAGCTATCCGGGTGCGACAGCGGGCCTGAGGCCTTGGAGAAAACGATGGAGTATTTGCGCGTTCAATTGAAAGTGTGTGAGGGATGCGGAAATCTTTGGTTCCGCACCCAGAGTGCAGAAGATGTTTATGGACGGTGCTGCGCGAGCAAGCTGGCACAGCACGCGAAGCCGAGACCGGACCAGCGGCGGATGAAACGGCACGCGGTGACATTGCGCCAGGCTGTGATGATGGGAGGCATAAATTGAGCGCCGCGCTGGTGGTGCGGTGCGTGCAAGCGAAGCGGGCTGCCGAGCGGCAGGAGCAGACCACAACAGCAGAGCCGGTAGAGTTGGCCTTCTATCGCAAATACACGGAGGGTATGTTGCGGCGGTATATGTATCGCTCGATGGAGATTGGGC
>DASQRJ010000503.1:0-5450 GCA_035642955.1 Acidobacteriaceae bacterium | reverse complement strand
GCGCATCGGCATGGATGGATCGCCCTGGTTCTGTCTTTTTTTTTCCTTGCTACCGCCGCTCTCGGACAACACGCCCTCGGACAACCACAGACCGGATCGCCGATCGTGCTCAACGGGCTGGGGCGCGCCACCCTTCCGCTGGACGGCGATTGGCAGTTCCATGAGGGTGACGATCTCGCGTGGTCCTCGCCCGGCTACGACGACTCCGCCTGGCAGCCTATCCAGGTGGGGCGGAGCTGGGAGGGTCAGGGACATCGCAACTACACCGGTTTCGCCTGGTACCGGCGGAGGCTGGCGCTGGCTCCGGGGAGCGTGACCGGCTGGACTTTGGCTGTGTATCTGCCGGATGTCGATAGCGCCTGCGAAGTGTACTGGAATTGCGTCAAGAAGGGGGCTTACGGCAAGCTGCCTCCCGACCCGGTCTGGTACGGATTTGGACGGGCGAAGGGCCAGGTGGTGATTCTGGGTCCGGTGCAGTCGGGTGAGCTTGCCATCCGGGTGTGGAAGGCGCCGATCGTCTTCTTGAACAGCCCTGAGGAGGGCGGCCTCATTGCAGTGCCGCAGGCGGGAAGCACTGAAGCCATCGACGGTCTCGAAGTCGCGGCGAAATATCAACGCCTGAAACGAGCGCAGTTCGCATTATCTGTGGCACGCATCGGAGCCGCCGTGGGGTTGGTAGCGTTCCTGCTGTGGATGCGCAAGCGCAGACAGATCATATTGCTGTGGCTCACGATGGCGATGATCTATCCCACGGGATTGTATTTCCTGGTGGACGCTTCGCGCCCCGTCCCATTTCGTGTCGCCTACGCGCTGATTGGACCGTTAGTCACGATTAACGACATGGCGATGTGGTTTCTGCTCATCGCCCTGCTCGGTTTGAGCGATCGCAAACGGCTGGTGCGATGGACCTGGATCATTTCGCTGACAGCGCTAGGGCTGGATATGGTGGACACGATTTCCCAGTTCTTCGACTGGACCGCGTGGCCTTCGCATCTATTTGCGACGCTGGATGCGGTGACCACGATTCCTGTGATTTACATGGAGCTGTGGGGACTGGTGCTGGTCTTTGCGGCGTTCGGTAAACGGCTGGACCCGGCGCGGTGGATGCTGGCGATCGCAGCGTTGCTGAGCACACTGTTGGTAGCGCTCGGCGATACAACCGGGCTGGGCAGGCGTTGGACGCACTTAACCATTAGCGAAAAGCTGCATGCTCCGCTGTTCACAATCGGCGGCACTCCGTTGACCGCGCAGGTGCTGGTGAGCGCCTTCGTGTTGCTGGCGATTCTCTATTCGGCGTGGCGTTACTCGGAGGAGAACAGTCAGCGCCAAAGCGCCCTGGAGCAGGAGCTGCGCAATGCGCGGGCGGTGCAGCAGGTGCTTATTCCGGATGTGATCCCAGCCGTATCCGGTTTCCGGGTCGAGAGCGCGTATAAGCCGGCAGGAGAGGTGGGAGGCGATTTCTTCCAGATTCTGCCCACCGCCGACGATGGGCTCCTGGTAGTGATCGGCGATGTTAGCGGCAAGGGCATCCCGGCTGCGATGACGGTAGCCCTGATTGTCGGCACAGTGCGCACGCTGGCAGGGTATACGCGTAAGCCCGCCGAGATTCTTACTGCCTTGAATGAGCTTATGCTCGCACGGAGCCGGGGAGGATTCACGACCTGCCTGGTCATGCGCGCCGAGTCCAATGGCTCGATCACGGGAGCCAACGCGGGACATCTTCCGCCTTATCGGAACGGTGAGGAGATCCATATCGAGAATGGACTGCCCCTCGGCCTGGTTGCGGACGCGGAGTACGCCGAGACGGAGCTTCATCTGGAACCTGAGGAGATGTTGACGCTGCTCTCCGATGGCGTCGTCGAAGCACGCAATCACGCGGGCGAGCTCTTCGGTTTCGAACGCACCCAGACCATCTCCCGCCAGTCCGCGGAAACGATAGCGCGAGCCGCGCAGGCCTTCGGACATGACGACGACATCACGGTGGTGACGCTCACGCTATTGCCTGCACCGGTTTTGCAGGCGTGAGAGCGCCTGAGGGTTATGCAACTTTGAAGTCGATGAAGGCGTGCTGCGGATCGGTGTGCAGCAGCGTTACCGTCACGATGTCTCCTACTTCCAACCCCTGCTCACCCTTGACCACTCGTCCTTCGACGGGCGGATTGAAGACGCGGACGTAGACGCCCTTCTCGCTGGCTCCGGTGACCACGCCGCGGAAGCTCCTGCCGATGCTGTTTGCCAGGGCCACGGCGGCCGCACGTTTGCGCATCGCGCGCTCTACCTTCACCCCGGCGGACTCCTGCAGATTGCAGTGCATGGCAATCGCGGTCAGCTCTTCATCGGTGTACGGCGATGGCTGGTTGTCCAGCATGGCTTTCACCAATCTCTGGTTGACCAGATCGGCGAAGCGCCGGTTGGGAGCCGTGGAGTGGGTGTAGTCTCGCGCGGCGAGCGCGAAGTGCCGCAGCGGTTCGGTGTCGGTTCCCGTGGCCAGGACATACTCGCCGGCACCCATCAGCTTGATGATGGCGAGCGCGATATCCGGATAGTGAACGGCGTCCGCGGCGCGCTCCTTGCTGAGGAATTCATTCAAGGCGGCGGAGTCGGCCTCGGCAGGCAGTTTGGTTCCATAGCGGCCGGCCAATTCGACGATGCGCGGCCAGCGCTCGGGCGATCGAACGATGCGGCGGATGCAGGACCGCCCGGCGGCACGCATGAGCTCCGCCATGGTTTCGTTTGCCGCAACCATGAAGTCTTCAATCAGATCGGTGGCGCGATTGTGCTGCGCGGCCTTGATCTCGTGCACCTGGCCGTCGACGACCACGGGATCGGCCTCGATGCGGTTGAACTCAAGCGCGCCCTGCGCGATGCGACCGGCACGGATGGCCTGCGCCGCCTCGTCCTGCAGACGCAACTGTGCCTGCAGCTCCGGCGACGCGACGACTTTCCGATCCGGGCCGGCCTTGCCCTCGAGCCATGGCCCTACCTTGCTGTAAGCGAGCTGCGCGCAGTTGCGCACCAGGGCGCGATAGATGCTCTGCCGATGCAAAGCGCCCTGCGCGTCCACGACGAATTCGCTGATCATGGCGGCGCGGTCCTGGTCCTCGTTCAGGGAGGTGAGGTCGGTGGAGAGCTCGTTGGGCAGCATAGGGAAGTTCCGTGCCGCGGTATAGACCGTCTTGGTCTGGAAGGCGGCATGCTTGTCGATGGGAGTGTCCTTGGCGACGGATGCGGAGACATCGGCCACGCCCACGCGCACGCGTATACCGCCATCGACTCGTTCCGCAAATTCGATCTGATCGAGATCGCGCGAGGTGTCGTTGTCGATCGACGACCAGAGCAGGCTACGCTGGTCACGCACATTGCCGTTGAGTGCGGGCGGCGACGCAGAGCGAATGTGCTGGACCTGCTCCGCGCTTCCTGGCGGGAAATCCGGTTGAAAGCCCTGGCGCACCATCTCGGCGGACGCCGCTGCGGCGAGATCGAAGGAATGGGAGGACACGGAGTGCAAGGCTACCACGGTGCTGGCCGCACGGGCGGACGCGCCTGCGGCGCGAGCCGTTAGGTTCGCTCCCTTTGGTCGCTCAACCTAGGATTCGCGGGCGGGCTTGGGTTCACCACAGATTCCTCACTTCGCTCAGAATGAGATACGCACTGCGGCCGCTTTCCTATAATCGAAGATAAGTATGCGGATACGAGTGATTGGTGGCGGGCTGGCTGGGCCGGAGGCTGCGTTGATGGCGGCCGGGCTGGGCGCGGAGGTGCTGCTCTACGAGATGCGGCCGGTACGGCAGACGCCGGCGCACCAGACGGCGGATTTTGGTGAGCTGGTGTGCTCGAACTCGCTGAAGTCGGAGAGCGAGCATACGGCTCCGTGGCTGCTGAAGCAGGAGATGCGGCGCGCCGGATCGGTGCTGCTGCGGCTGGCGGACGAATGCGCCGTCCCCGCAGGACATGCGCTGGCGGTGGATCGCGCGGAATTCTCGCGGCGGATCGGCGAGGCGATCGAACGGGAGCCGCGCATCACGGTGGTGCGTGAAGAGGTGACGCAGCTCGGTCGTCCGGAAGAGGATTTTGAAGGCCTTACGATCGTGGCCAGCGGACCGCTGACCTCGCCCGCGTTGTCGAGCGAGATTGCACGGCTGGCGGGCAAGGAGCACCTGGCGTTTTACGACTCCATCTCGCCGATTGTGGATGCGGATTCCATTGACCGTGAGAAGGTCTACATGGCGGCGCGGTGGGACAAGGGCACGGCGGATTACATCAACTGCCCGATGAACAAGGAGGAGTATGACCGCTTCTACGATGCGCTGGTGACGGCAGAGGGCGTCGAGGCGAAAGAGTGGGAGCAGTTGCAGTACTTCGAAGGCTGCCTGCCGCTCGAGGAGCTGGCGCGGCGCGGGCGGGATACGCCGCGTTTTGGGCCGATGAAGCCGGTGGGTTTGCGCGATCCGCGCACCGGGAAGACGCCGCACGCAGTGGTGCAGTTGCGCTGCGAAAACCTGCGGGCGGACTCCTACAACCTGGTGGGATTCCAGAACCACTTGAAGTTCGGCGAACAGGCGCGCGTGCTGCGGCTGATCCCAGGGCTGGAGAATGCGCGCTTCCTGCGCTATGGGCAGATCCACCGCAATACCTATATCGAGTCACCGCGGCTGCTGGACCAGACGCTGGCGATGAAAGAGCATCCGCGCGTGCTGTTTGCCGGGCAGATCTCGGGCGTGGAAGGCTATACGGAGTCGATGGCCACGGGAATGCTCGCAGGTCTGTATGCGGCGCGACGCGTGCATGGGTTGCCGGTGACGCCGGCGCCGCGCGGGACGGCGTTGGGATCGCTGGTGAACTACATCACACGCGCGGAGCTGAAGCATTTCCAGCCGGCGAATATCACTTTCGATCTGCTGCAACCGCTCGAGGATGAGACGCGGCGGAAGGTGCGCGACAAGCGCGAGCGGCACAAGCTGCAGTGCGAGCGTGCTCTGGCTGCGTTTGACGCCTGGTGGTCAGAGCAGAGGACGGCCGTCCCGGTCTGAACCTCGTCCCACCAAAGTGGCAATCCGATATACGCGAAGAGTCATATTGGACCGGTTACCTCCGTTGTTACGATTAGCCAATCGAAAGGTTCGCCCATAGGTAAAGAGGCGCGCCCTTGTGAGGTTTCCCCGGATGCGTCGCACCAAGACTCCCCTTCTTTCGCTAGTGTGCTTGTGCTTGATGGCTCTGGTGGCCGGCTGCGGCTCTACGACGAGCGGCGGTTCTAGCGGCGGCTCTACGGGCGGCAGCTTCACGCTTGGCGCGGACGCGACGGTGACCATCGCACAGGGATCGAGCCGCACATTTACGGTGACGCCTACCAGCGCGGATAACTTCACGGGATCGGTTCAGGTTTCTGTGACCGGGCTGCCGACGGGCGTGACGATAGCGCCCGCAACGGCGACAGTCGCAGTGGGTTC
>DASQRJ010000502.1:0-7528 GCA_035642955.1 Acidobacteriaceae bacterium | reverse complement strand
TCGCAGGCACTTTCGAGAATAGGCCGCACCAGTGCGTCCACCGCGGACGGCGTAAACGCCGCCAGGTCGGGATTCAGAATCACGCATGCGGTCGCGTGCAGCGACTCCGCCTCCGCCATCAACGCGGCATAGACGGCCGGTTGTCCCAGCCAGGACGCGTTCGCGCTGGCAATCGCTGCGATCTCTCGCGCCACCAGACGCACGTCGCCGGAGTCACCCAGTGTCTCCAGTCCCTCGCTCATCCCCGGAACGCATGGATGCACGATAGTGAGGCGATTTCCACTCCCGCTCCACTGCGCGGCAACCGCTCGCACCTGCCCCACATCCACCAGACCCGGTAGCCCCACGACCAGTTCCGTCTGCGGAGTGCTCTGGCTCTGCCCTCCCGCCTGCGGTTCGATCTCTACCTTCGCCATAGAGTATTTTCCCTGTCGCTATCGACCGACCAACAAAAGTTCACGCGCTCTTTCTTGAAGGAAAGACCGCACCGAGGAATCTCCGCTGGTTCACCGCATCCGGGGAAATGCTCCCGGCCTTCTTCCGTCGAGTCTTCCTTCCTCAAATCATCTCTGACCAGATTGCCTGAGAAGCAGCTCCTTCTGGCGGAAAAAACCGCGCCGGACCAGTACTGACACCGCACCTGCGGCCATTTGTTTACCGCAACGGCAAGGCAAGAATGCCCGCCAATGGAATTCGTACCCAGGCCGGCCGATTATTCAACTCGTACATGAGCTCATAGAGTGCCTTGTCGAGCACATACGCCTCCAGCAACTCTTCGAACGCCTGCGCCTCTGCTGGCATCGTCACCCCGTCGGCAGCCTTCATGGTGAGCCGGTATGCACGCAGAAATGCGCTGCACACCGATTGCTCCCACAGCCGCGCCCACGGCTCCAGCCGGTCGGCATCGCCCGGCCTGCGGGTCAGCACGCGCATCAGCCCGGAGTATGCCGCATAGCTGAAGGAGCGCAGCATGCCGGCCACATCCTTCATCGGCGATTGCTTGGTTCGCCGTTCCTCCAGAGAACGCGCGGGCTCGCCCTCGAAATCCAGAATGACAAAGTCGCCGCGCGAACGCAGCACCTGACCGAGATGGTAATCCCCATGCACACGCGTGCGCATCCCAGACGACGAGAGATCGGCCACGCGATCCAGCCGTTCCGCCACGCGCCGGCGCCGGCTCAGCACCAGCCCACTCATCTCCTCCACCTCTGCCGGCAGACGCGAGAGGTTCTGCCGCAACGCATCGAAGGCTGCATTGGCGTGCTCGGAGAGGCCGGTGCGCAGCAACAACAGATCCGCATCGGTCATCGGCTCCGGAGAAAATGCCGCGTCGTCGGTCGGCTGGCCCAGCGCCAGATGCATCTCCGCCGTGCGGCGTCCCAGCAGCGTGGCCGCGTCCAGATAGGTTCCCACATGCTCGCGCGTCCAATCGCTCTCGGCATGTTCGCTCAACGCGGTGAGGGACACGTTCGTGCGCGGATAGTGTTCTTCCGGCATTGCCGAGACCGAGACCAACTCGAAGTAGCGCTGTAACTCTTCGAGCGTCCACTCCCAGCCATCGCCTTCGTTCGGCACCAGGCCCTGCAGCATAGCCAGCGTTGAGCTCTTGCTCTCTTCCCCCGCAAGGGATGCTGGTTGGTATTCCACCGCGCCGCCGAAAGGCGCGATGGCGTGGAATCCACTGTGCTCTGCCAGGTAGCGTCCAATCTCCGTATCCGGATTGGGTCCCACCTGCTGACGGCGGAAGACTTTCAGGATCAGCCGGTTGCCAAACAAGATGGAGGTATTGCTCTGCTCTGCCGATCCGCGGCGCGGTTCGAGCGCTTCTTCGCCGCGCAACTCCGCGAAGCTTGCGCTCGGCAATCCGCAGACCTTGCCGCGCTGCATGGGGAGTTCGCCCGCATCGCCGATCAGCGCCAGAAAATCACGACCGGCCTCATCGTCGAAGAGGCCGTCGTGCAAGTAGCCGCTGCCGTCAGGCGTCGTCACCATCGCCAGAACGGCCGAGTTATGGCTCCTGAATATGGCGTCCCCGGCCGCGCCGAGGCTGATGACCAGTGGAACGAAGTAGGAATCGCGATCGCCTCCGGCATAGGTGATTTCCACCAGCACCAGCGCCACGTCGCCCAGTTCGCCCCAGTCGCTGATGGCGACGCTGGCGATCTCCCGTGACTTGGCGCCGAACCAACGCTGTTTGGGCAGATATGCCGGCAGCCACTCTTTCTCCAGCCGCTCTCGTGCCGCACCCGCCAGAACCGTCTTCCAGTCCGCAGTGTGCAGCAATCGGAGCCCGGCATCCGCGAGCAGTTCCGGCTCCTCCGGCTCCAGTGCGCCCTGCAGCTCCAGCCACAGGAAGCCGTACTGATTGAGCGTGACGGCATACGGCGCCTTCTCGATCTTCGGAAACTCGACGTAGCCCAGCATCTCAACCGGAATCAGCCCCGCGTACTCGGAGAGGTCAAGCTGAGCGGGCTGCGGAAACCGCGAAAGATTCGCCACGCACAGCACGCGCTCGTCGCCATCCTCGCGCACATACGCGAGCACCTTGCGGTTGGTCGGCTGCAGGAATTTGAGCGAGCCGCGGCCGAAGACGCGGAAGAGCTTGCGCAGCGCGATCATGTTGCGCATCCAGCTCAGCAGGCTGGAGGGATCGCTCTGCTGCGCCTCCACATTGATGGCCTCGTAACCCCACACCGGATCCATGACGGGAGGGGAGAAAAGCTTCGCCGGCACCGCGCGGCTGAAGCCGGCATTGCGATCGCCGGTCCACTGCATCGGCGTGCGCACGCCGTTGCGGTCGCCGAGATAGATGTTGTCTCCCATCCCGATCTCGTCGCCGTAGTAGAGAATCGGCGTGCCGGGAAAAGAGAACAGCAGGCTGTTCAGCAGTTCGATACGCCGCCGATTATTATCCACCAGTGGCGCCAGCCGCCGCCGGATGCCGATATTGATACGCATCCGCGGATCGGCGCTGTAGGCAAAGTACATGTAGTCGCGCTCTTCGTCGCTCACCATCTCGAGCGTCAGCTCATCGTGGTTGCGCAGAAAGATGCCCCACTGGCAGTTGCCCGGAATGTCCGGCGTCTGCGCCATGATTTCGGTGATGGGTAGCGCGTCCTCCTGCCGCAGCGCCATGTACATGCGCGGCATCAACGGAAAGTGGAAGGCCATATGGCACTCATCGCCATCGCCGAAATACGGACGCACATCCGCCGGCCATTGATTCGCTTCGGCCAGGATGACGCGGCTCTCGTAGTCTTTATCGATCGCCGCCCGCACCTTCTTCATCACCGCGTGCGTCTCCGGCAGATTCTCGCAGTTTGTACCGTCGCGCTCTACCAGATACGGAATGGCGTCCATGCGCAGGCCGTCCACGCCCATGTCCAGCCAGTAGCGCATGATGTTCAAAACCTCTTCCATAACTTGCGGACTGTCGTAGTTCAGGTCCGGCTGATGCGAGAAGAAGCGGTGCCAGTAGTACTGTTCAGCGATGGGATCCCAGGTCCAATTGGACTTCTCCGTATCCGTAAAGATGATGCGCGCGTCCTTGTAGAGTTGATCCGTGTCGCTCCAGACGTAGTACTCGCGCTCGGGCGAACCTTTCGGCGCATGCCGAGCCCGCTCGAACCATGGATGCTGGTCCGAGGTGTGGTTCACCACCAGTTCCACCATCACCTGGATGTTGCGCTCATGGGCGGCGGCAAGGAACGCCTTGAAATCGTCCAGCGTCCCGTAGGCGGGATTCACATTCAAATAATCCGAGATGTCGTAGCCGTCGTCACGCAGCGGAGACGGAAAGAATGGCAGCAACCACAGGCATGTAACGCCAAGATCCTGGACGTAGTCCAGCTTCTGCATCAGGCCGGTAAAGTCGCCGATGCCGTCGTTGTTGCTGTCCATGAAGGCCCGGACATGCAGTTCATAGATAACCGCATCTTTGAACCACAACGGATCTGCCATGCTGCCCGCTTGCTTCAATCGTTCTTCTCCTCGTGACCACTTCGTCCTACCTGCGAACAGCTATGCGGTTAACTGCGCGTCACACGGAAGACATGTGCCGGTATCTCATAAGGACGCAACTCGACGTAGTTCCGTGATCCCTGCCAGCGATATCCGCGGTTTGCCAGAAGATCGAAGACGTCGAAGGCCGCCCCCTCGTTCAATCCTAGTCGAGCCAGGTCGAGTGTCACGAACCCCGCCTGGGTATTCACAGGATCCAGGTTTACGATCGTAAGCACGACGTCCCCGCCATCCTCGGTCGCCTTGCTGTACGCAATGATCTGCGCATTGTCCGCAGGATGAAAGACGAGGCTCTCATTCCGCTGCAAAGCTCGATTCGCGCGGCGCGCCTCATTGAGCAGTGTGATCAGCGGACGCAGCGAGTTCGGCGCATCGCGGTTCCAGCGCTTGATCTCGTACTTCTCGCTGTTCAGATACTCCTCGCTGCCCTCTTTGAAGCGAATATTCTCGCCCAACTCGAAGGCCGGACCGTACATTCCGTAGTTCGACGAAAGCGTTGCCGCCAGCACCAGGCGGCTCTTGAAGGCATTCGGTCCACCCGTCTGCAACCCGAACGGCAGGATGTCCGGCGTATTCGGCCAGAAATTCGGCCGCATGTACTCGGCCACATCCGTCTTCGTCAGCTCCGTCATGTACTCCGTCAACTCGGCCTTCGTATTGCGCCACGTGAAGTAGGTGTAGCTCTGCGTGTAACCCAGCTTTGCCAATCGCTCCATGACGCGCGGGCGGGTGAATGCTTCCGCCAGGAAGATCGCATCCGGATAGGTCGTCTGCACCTCCGCGATCACCCACTCCCAGAAAGGAAAGGCCTTGGTGTGTGGATTGTCCACGCGGAAGATGCGCACACCTTTCTCCGCCCAGAAGATGAACACCTCTTTCAGCGCATCCCACAGACCCTGCCAGTCGCTCGACTCGAAGTCCAACGGATAGATGTCCTGATATTTCTTTGGCGGATTCTCCGCGTACTGGATCGATCCATCCGCCCGCTTCTTGAACCACTCCGGATGCTCGGTCACCCAGGGATGATCCGGCGCGCACTGGAAGGCGATGTCCAGCGCCAGTTCCATCTTGCGTGCGTGGAGTTGCTGGATGAGGTAGTCGAGATCCTCAAATGTGCCCAGCTCGCGCAGGATCGCGAGATGGCCGCCCTCTTTCGCGCCAATCGCCCACGGGCTGCCCACATCGCCTTCCTTGGCCTCGGTGGTGTTGTTCTTGCCCTTGCGAAAGCTGCGGCCGATGGGATGAATCGGCGGCAGGTAAAGGACGTCGAATCCCATCTCTTCTACGTAGTCGAGTTGAGCGGCCACATCGCGCAGCGTGCCATGCTGCCCCGGCTTGCCCCAGGAACGCGGGAACAGCTCGTACCAGCTGGAGAAGCGTGCCCGCTCCCGGTCCACCCACACGCGCAGCGTTGGCTCGTAGCGGGTTTGCAAATCCGTCTCCGGGAGCTGCTTCATGGCCGCGAGTAGAGCGTCGTCAAATGCCGTCTCAGTGGACCCTGCCCGCACCTTCGCGGCAAACGCGCGCAACTGTGCGGCCTGGTCCTTTGCAGCGCGCGTTGCCGTCGACTCGATCAGCAATGCACCGGTCTTCATCGGCAGGTCGAGATCCTGCCCCGCATCCTGGCGCTTCTTCAACTCCGATCGCCAGGTCACGAAGTGATCGATCTCGCCCACCACGGTGTACTCGTAGAAACCAAGCCGATCGACGGGGAAGCTCGCCGCCCAGTGGTCGTTGCCCAGCGCCGTCATCTCTTCCGCGCGCCACTCCGCCTCACTCGCGTGACGATAGAGCAGGCGCGCACGCACTAGGTCGTGCCCATCGCCGAAGACATCCGCCTCTACGCGTATCTGATCGCCGGATACGCGCTTTATGGCAAAGCGGCCACCGTCGATCTGCGGCGTCACCCCTTCCACGACGACGCGGCTGCGCCCGTTCACCGGCTTGGTCGATGCTGCTGCGGACGGCTTGGACGCAGCCACCGTCGTTCGCTTCGCCGCGGCGGTTGTTTTTTTCGCAGTGCTTTTCTCGGTCGCGGTCATCTCGCTCGGCTTGTCGTTGGTCATGATCTCCATCTTGTTAAGGATGCATCTTCGCGCCGGAGTGTTCGCTTGCCACGATCCCGCGAGGCTACTTCTGAAAGTGTCCCCACAGCGTATTCAGCGATTCCGCATAGGCCGGGTGCGCAAACACTGCATTCTCGAGGGTGCTGTAACGCAGGTTGCCCATCATGGCGAGTTGGAGCATGCTCATCAATTCGCCGCCTTCGGGAGCGAGAATCGCGGCGCCCAGAATCTGCTCGGTCTCCGCATCGACCACGGCCTTCAGCAGCCCGCGAGACTCGCCGGTCTCGGTCGCGCGAGCGATCGACGTCACCTGCATGCAGGCGACTTTGATCTTACGTCCCGCCTTGCGCGCCTCTGCCTCCGTCATCCCGACGCGGCCAAGCTGCGGGTCCATGTACACGACATAGACAGTGGTTCGATCGGTCGTCTTCCGCCGGCCTTTGCCCGTCAAGCGGGTATTGAGGACCAGGTTGTCACGCAGGATGCGGTAATCGTCGTAGGAAACATGGGTAAAGGCCGGCCCGCCCTTCACATCGCCCACGGCATAGATGCCCGGCACATTCGTGCGCAGCTCTTCGTCCACCTTCACATAGCCGTGCTCGTCTGTCTTCACGCCTGCGGCTTCCAGATGCAGCTTTTTGGTATCCGGCGAACGCCCTACCGCGACAAAAAGGTGGGAGCCCGAAAGACTCTTCCCGCCCTTCAGGTGGACCGCGACCGCGCCCACATTGCCCTCTACGCGGAGTGTGTTTGCCTCGGTCTCGATCGTCAGTCCGTCTTCACGCAGAATGGCTTCGACCGCTTCGGAGACATCGTGGTCTTCGTGATCAAGCAGATGCTTTCCGCGTTGGATCAGCGTCACGGCGCTGCCGAAGCGGCGGAACATCTGGCCGAACTCGACCGCCTCGTAGCCGCCGCCCAGGACCAGCAGATGCTCGGGAATCTCATCGAGCTCCATCAGGCTCACGTTGTCCAGATGCGGAACAGCGTCGAGCCCAGTGATCTGCGGCACCGTCGGACTCTCTCCGGTATTGATCACAATCGTCTCCGCGGTCAGCCGGCGCTCGCCGCCTGCCTTCAGCGCAACCGCAATCTCCTTCGGCGCGACGAACCGCGCTTCCCCTCGCACCAGCTCCGGCTGTCCGCTGGCAAAGCGCTTTTCATTCGACGCACGAAACTGTTCAACGATCTTCTGCTTGCGCGCCCGCACCTGTTCCAGGTTCACCCGTACCGAACCCACTTCGATGCCCAGCTCCGCCGCATGACGTACCTGCCACGCGCGCTGTGCACTGGCAACCATGGTCTTTGTCGGCGTGCAACCGTAATTGATGCAGGTGCCGGCCACCTCCGCGCGTTCGATCAACGCGACGCGCTTACCCGCATTTACAAAATCGGTCGACAGCGGATTTCCCGCCTGCCCTGACCCCAGAATCAACACATCA
>DASQRJ010000501.1:0-4187 GCA_035642955.1 Acidobacteriaceae bacterium | reverse complement strand
GTCCGATTTCCCGCGAGAGGCAGGCGCAGGCCTTTAATCACAGACGAAGTTTTTTCCATCGGATCAAGCCGCGCCCTGCCCAACTTCGTCGCAGTTACCGGTGAACTCAATATCGGAGAGAGAATTATTTAATTGCGCTTGAGGCGGGGGTGAATCAACTGGAGCATCCCGATCCTACGCCCTTGGCCTCCAGACGCCACCCATCGTCGAATCTCGTAGCTGATCGTGCCGCAGTCGAGAGTAGGTGGTTCGAATCGCGATCTCTTCCGAAACCACTCATGCCTGTCAGCTTATCGTTTAACAGCTTCGCGCCTAGATCGGTCGGCGTCCAACTGATCTGATAGACGATGCACGCCTTATTGCCAATCTGCGTGACGCCGGTGACCATTGCATCATGGAAATCACCCAACTTCAATTCCACACTCTGCGCGTGGATGGGGGCCAAGTCTGTCAGCGATGGAGGGAGCACCACATATGATTTGAAGTCGGGATTGAGCGACAACATCCAGTTGCCACATGGCTCCATCTCCCGAGCAAGCACAACTCCAGAGGCGATTAACGCCCCGTCCTCAAGCAGCTCGCCGGGATGATAGTTTTTGTCGCCGCAATATTGATGCCCAATGATTCTTACAGCTTCGCCGATCTTGCCCTTCATCGTGGCACGCAGCTCACTACTATCGGGATCGCCCTTTCGCATCACGGCAGCATTCTCTTCAATCAGCTTCAGCGCCTGCCGATGCGACAACTCACCGGTTGAACAGCCGAAGATAGCTAAAGCGGCTAGTAAAAGACCCCCGCTTAACCAAGCCTTGCTCAACGCTGTTGCCCGTCTATGGAGCCAGCAGTCCGTAAACATCCACGGCTCCGTTCCCGCTCACATACACGTGGCCATTCGCTACAGTTGGGGTGGCGAATTTGTTCGCATTCGCGGCCTGGTCCCGGTTGGCCGCCGCTTGTGTGCTGTTGTACAGCTCGTGCGTAAGATCCGCTGGATCATATGCGTGGAGCACTCCCGGCGTCGGAGTCTGGAACTGGGTTGCATCGACCGTCCAAAGGATGGCGTTGGTTATCCCATTTGCAGATACCGTTGGAGCCGAGCCGCCGACATAACAGCCGGGGCAGGTAAATACCTCTGCAGTAGCCGAAGAGGGCGTGGTCTGAAACTGCTGTGTCGTCGGATTGAACGGGTAGGCGTACATCGGCGCGCTGTCGCCACTCACGTACAAAGTGTTGTTAAAGAAGAGCGCGTTCTGATGCGCACTATTAGGGCTGAGCTTCGCTGCCTGTACAACGTGATTTGCTGTTACGTCGTACGATCCCATGCTGTCGCGATTGATCAGATAAATCACAGAGCTCTTATCTTCAGTGATGAGAAGGTGCGGCAGTGGTCCGGGTTGATCCGGCAGCAGAATGCTTCCCATCACTCCGAAGTCATAGTCGATGGCGCTCAGCAGTTGCTGATTGTAGGGGGTGAAGGAGTCGGCTATTTGAACGGATTTATTCGCGCCTGTTGTCAGCCGCAGTGAACTCGAACTGTAGTTCGATTGAGTGTTATCGAAGGTTCCGTTGCCGGAATCGAGAAAGATGTTTCCGTTCCCATCGGTGGATGGTCCGTTCGAGCCCATCCATATCCCGCCTTCGCTCCCATTCGGCGTGTCATTGAAGACGTATGTTTGTTTCGAAACATCTGCGGCCGAGTAGCCAAGCAGCCAGCCATGATATGGCAGGTTATCGCCGTGCGAAGAAAATGCCATCCAGATATTTCCATCGATCAGAGCCAGCGCGCTGCGTTGCTGGGATTTGAGAGAGTTGAATGGCACCTGGCCGTTCACGGCGTCGGGCGCGGAGCCTGGAACACTGGCGTCGATCACCGTTGGCCCATTCAGAACCTCCGCGCCGGTTTCCAGTTTCAGAGCGTGTAGCCGCTGGAAGTAGGTGGCTTGGCCGTTCCGAACCAGCTCGCTTTTTGAGACCACGTAGAGGATGTTCTGGCTGGAATCGAATACCGGCGTACTGGTGATCCCAATCTCGGGTTGAATATCCGGCGATAGTGTTTCTCCCGCAGGTACGGTTGTTTCGCCGGTCTGTAAAAGAGACTTGCTCCAGAGGGGCTGCGTCGACGCGGTGTCGGCGTCGAACGCATAGACCGTGTCATGCTCTGTCGCGATGAGCACAAGATCGTGCGCTTTCCCATCGGCCATGGTCACGTTGGTTGCAATGAGGGGCTGGGCGAATACCTGTCCATCGACCTGTAGCGTGAACTGCTTGCCGAAGGTGGTGGAGTTCACGTTCGTCGGCGTCAGGATAGTTTCATGGGACTGAATACCACTCCGTTGATTGTCATAGTGATAGGTCGGTACGGAAGGAGTACTGCTGCTGGAGCACCGGGTTAAGGTCAGGATTGCGACTGTAGCGAAAATACACGAGAGAGCAATCTGCCGCCATGACGGCCAATGATGTTGGTACAAGAGCCCTTGGTCCCCTTTTAGAATGTTCGTTATTGAATACTGTGAGTAAACACCAAAAACATGCGGTTGGTTTAACTTTCAGCAGCGCTCCTAACTTTGTAGTAATCATCTGCCGCGTCTCTAAACCCCAAACAAGGCAACGGAATCCCGATCGCGGCTCTGCCGTGGCGCAAGGACCGGCTAAAGAGTGTTTTTTGCAACCTTTGAGAAACTCTTTCCTCGCTTTCCCTCGTCCATACAAGCTGGCAGCCCTTCTCGTAGAGGGCGGTGGGCCCATGTATGCCTTGGAGCGTACGCGATGCGGCGCCTCCTCGGGCTCGATCTCACAATGCAGTGCGATCGACTCCGCAACCAGACGTTGGGCACGGGGTTGATATGAGCGTGGAGGAAAGACAACGATGAAACGGCAATTATGTAGTCTCGTACTCACTGGATTGCTGGCAACCGGCGTGATGCTCGCCCAGGAGCCAGGGTCCGCACCCGAGCAAGGCGCTCCTCAGGCTGACGGCGGTGGTCATCATCACGGCCGCGGCTTCGGGGATCCCGATCAGCGTCTTGCCCATATGACCAAGCGATACAATCTCACCGCCGATCAGCAGAGCCAGATCAAGCCGCTTCTGCAGGATGAACAGCAGCAGATGCAGGCTCTGCGCTCGGATACATCCACTCCGCGTGAAGACAGGCGCGCGAAGATGCAGAGCATCCATCAGGCGAGCACCCAGAAGATCGAAGCTGTGCTCACCGATGACCAGAAGCAGAAGTTCGAAGCGGATCAGCAGAAGTTCGAGTCACGGCGCGCCGAGCACAGGCACGGCGGCGGCGAGGGCGCCGGCGATGCAACAGTCCAGCCACCCGCACCACCGCAGTAAACGTCGCCCACTTGTTCTGCGATTCAAGTTCTGCGCATCGAGAGAGGGCCGCATCCTGCGGCCCTCTCTGTGCGTGTCGCTGCACTCTCCCAATATGGATTGCGTTTGGTGCGCAGGGGCGGCTTTTCGCCATGAGTGATCGCGGCAGTTATTGTTGCGGTGGCGTTGTCTGTTCCGTCGTGCTGGCGCTGAATTTTCGGTACTCGTCGAAGCGCATGGACAGCTCCACATGAAAGCCGACAAACAGCGCGGCCTTGCCGTCGAAGCGCGCATCGAGACTGGTTGGCAGCCACACTTCATCGTGGATGAACGCCTGCTCGAAGGCGAAGCTGCTACCCGCATCCACCGTGGCAAACAGACCGAAGCCAATGCGCAGGGGCTGGTCGAAGGTGGCATGCATGCGTGTCACCTCGCGCGCCGATTCATCGATCCACACGGTTCCGCGTACCTTTTTGATCGCATCTTCATTCCGCCCATGGGTTTTCGCGTGCGGATCGCCGGTAAAGTCCACCGCGATCACCGAGCGGCCGCCCTCGATGATGCGCTGCGGATTCGTGAAGCGGATGATGGCCAGAAGGCGCGACACACTCACGTCGTCCTTGTCGTGCTGTCCATACGGCTCGGCGGCATACTTCACCGCCTCCTTGGTGGCGCGGTCCTGTTCCTTCTTGAGTTCCTTCGCGCTCAGGGGCTTGCCGTCCTTGCTGATGAGCGTTTCGATCGGCTGGCCGTGCACGAAGAAGACATTGCTGACGCGCTGCTGGCTGCGCTGCGCTTTGCCGTGCTTGTCGTAGAAGGTCAGCCGCTGTTGCTGGCGAAAGGTGTACTCTTCGCGAGCACGGTCCAGTGC
>DASQRJ010000500.1:0-3692 GCA_035642955.1 Acidobacteriaceae bacterium | reverse complement strand
CGGCAGTTGCCGCTATCGGAGCCTTTGGTAGCCACAGTGAGAGTGTGGCGTGCGTGCATCGGCAACGCGTTCGCCGCTGCAGTGCCAAGCGGCAACAGCGCACCGGTACCGGCAATCAAAACCACCGCTGGCAACGACATCAGGACTCTTCGTCCCATTCGAGCCACGACTTTCCCCACTTCGGTCATCTGAACCCCTCCTTGCTGGCGACCGCTCTAGAACCTGGTGCCGATCGACCGACTCGGTGGCAGTCAGGTTCATGGGCATGGCGCACGAAATGAGGTGGCAGAACTGAGGTCTCGCCCCCCACTCGCGGCGACCACCGCATCGATTCAAGTTCCGACAAAAAAGGACGCGGTGATAGTGGACAACATGATGGACCCTGCTGGACTGGTTGCGCAAGCACCTCGAGGCCGCCTCGGGCCGGAAGGACCATGTCCGTTCATATGGAGTATGAAATAGCCACCCTCGGCCTATTTCCATTTAACGCAGGAGTACTCCGTTATCAATCCAGCCTCATTAATGTTATTCTGTCTCGCGCCTGCCTGTACGGCTTACGGTCCATTCGCAGCTGCTCGGCGAGGACCGTGTTGGCCAGGCGGATGATGGCGCCGCAGCCGGGGAAGGCGCCTCAGCGGAACGATGAGCCGTGCGGTGCAGGAAAGAAGCAAGCTATCGGACAGCGCTGGACGGCCGCCATCATCCTCGTAATGCGTAGACCGAGCGTGCCAGGCCAGACCAGGCCGTCCATTACGCACAACGACTGAGTGACCAAGTGAGTGACAATCGCCACGGCCGACAGCGGACGCTAGCGGACATCCATGGACTGTCTGTTCCAGGCCAGGCATGCTGCGAAGCTGGTAGTCCCGGCCGGTATTTGGCTTCGGGACGAAGAGACCGCCGGTTCAAATCCGGCCACCCCGACCAGCTCAGAAGGCATGTGACTCTCAGTGGACCGGATCACGGCCGATGGTGAGTAACTAACTGGGTAACTAAGCATCGTGCTCGGCCTCGCCTAGGAAGATCCGGTCCATGACGTCAGCACCGCGCACGATCATCGCTCGCGTGGACGTAGGTCTTCTGGGTGCCCGCTGAGTCGTAGTGACCGGCGCACTTGCTGATGATGGAGATGGGCACGCCCGCGTGCTCCATGAGCGTCATGGTGGTGTGTCGCGAGTCGTGCAGGGTGATCCGCCGCAGCCCGGCCCGCCTGAGCAGACGGCCGAACTCCTCGGAATGCACCCAGGATGAACGGGAGTGCCAGCCTCGTCGGTGATCACGTACTCGCCCCTGGTACCACTCCAGCTCAGCGAGTCCTGACCGATAAGCTGTACCCGCGATCGGGCCCTCTTCCGGCTGGCGCTTACGCAGTGCGGTCAGCGCGGCCATAGCTGGGTACTGCGCTGCGCCGCGTCAAGGATCAATTGCGCGTCGATGCTGACCCGCGTCTCGGCAATCCCGTAGATCGGCCACTGGCTGACGAACCCCAGCGACCCCTTTGGCGGTAGCGGCCATGCCCACCAGCGAAAGAACTGCGAGTGTGACGTGCCATCGCCGCCGCGCGAGCGCAGAATCGGCCGTGGCGGCTGGGATTCCCTGTATGGCCTGCCGCTGTCGACCTTCGTGCCATCAGAGAGCAGCAGACTGAAGAACGGGAAGGACAGCGGATCCGTCACGCCGCGCAGCATCTCAGGCGTGGGGCCGTCGTCGAAGCCGGGGAAGTCCGGCCGGACGCGCCGGGCCATGAAGATCTCGAACCCTGTGGTATAGGCCGCTATGCCTATAATCGCGATCGCGGCTTGCTCAGATCGGGCAAATTGCAAGGTGCCGATGGGCACGATGGCAGGGATCTCCGACTCCGGCGGGTCCCATGGACGAGGCACCCGATGTTGTAGTGCCGGCCGCGGGGGCGGTGACTTACGGAAGAAGCTCACGGTATAAGCCTTGCTGCAGCGAATACTTCGTGCAACTGATGAGCTGCCACACAGTGCGGCCTATAGTTCATTTCATTGTCCGCACGCGGATCAAACGTGGCGGTGGACAGATTCTCCCAGCTCATGCAGCTTATCAACCACAGCCTGCGGAGCCGTTGGCCGGCCAGAGGACACGTACGTGTCAACTGGCGCTGACAGTGTTTCCGGCGGGCAGCTGCCGCCCGCACAGCAACCAGGTACAGCAACCACCCGGGCTCTGGGCAGCCACCAGCACACACTTTAGGCTGCGCCATTTGAAAGCGAGCAGGGCCGCGCTGGTGTTTGCATCCAGATTGTCTGGCAGCGTTGGCCGTTCAAATGATGACCATCGCAGGCGTGCCACATACGTGCCATGACGTGGGGACAACTGCGGTCATTGGCAGTCACTCAAAGACGCCGTAAACGACCTCTGATCTGGAAACCACGAGGTTGAGGCCAACTATGAAGTGAACCCCTAAGCAACCGCCCCCACCGGCTAACGAGGAGTCGAGCAACCGGGTAGCAGGCCGAACATTATCAGGATCTGCCAGGGACTACTATCTTGCCCCTGGCAGATCCTAACAACAGCCGAATACACATACGGACGATGAGATCCGGATAGTTCTAATTGAGGAAGTCGTCGAACTCGCCCTTTTTTGCGCCATCGAGAAATGCATCCCATTCTTTGAGCGTGTAGGAGAGGACGGGGCCGCCAGGATTCTTGGAGTCGGCAATCATGATTACGCCGTCGCGTCGCCCTACCTGGACGCATCCGCCCGTAGAGCTCTTAACCGCCTTCCGCCAGGGGATATCTTGCAAAGAGCCCTCGAAGTTGGACATGGCGAACTTCCTTTCGAACAAGGTGCGATGATGCTCCGAAGCGGGCTAGATTACTCTTCGAGAGCTTTTCTTATTTTTTCGATGTACTTGATAGAGTTAGCTGGGCTGAGGGCGCATGCCCTCAGATGTTCTAGGGCTTCCCGGTAACGCTGGATTTCTGCATCCCGCTCAAGGTACAAATATCCCGCCAGGTTTTCGGTGTACACCACCGGAGACTGGACGGAGCTGTCAAATTCCAGCAGCATGAACGTATTGTCCAAACCCGGCTGAGCGCCAGCTTCAAATGGAACGACCTGAACTGTTACATTTGAAGTAGCCGCTACTTCAAGTATTTTGTCGAACTGTTCCCGCATCACGTCATTCCCGCCAATGGCTCGGTGGAGTGCGGATTCATCGATCAAGGACCACAGGTAGGGTGGTTCGGGGCTTCGTAGGATCTCCTGCCTGATCATCCGCGCGGTCACGCGTTCGTCCAAGATGCGATCGTCCATGCGGGGCAGGACCCCTTTGATGACAGTCCGGGCGTATTGCTCGGTTTGGAAAGCCCATGGAACAACAGACGCGTCGTGCCCGCTGATCCGTTTGGCTTCGGTTTCGAGGCCGATCAGCGATTCGATGCCCAGGTCATCGAACTTGTTCCACCAGCCCTGCTGCTTGGCCTCGCGCGCGATGGTCATCAGGCGTGCCTGCTCCGAGTCGCTGACACCGTAGAGGCGACAGAGATCACGGACGTCGCGGAGACTCGCCCCCCGGGTCCCCGTTTCGATCCTGCTGATCTTCGGAGGGGAGCACAGGAGCTCACGCGCAACGTCTTCAACCGTCATGCCGGCTTGCTTCCGTAGTTCACGGAGTCGGCTAGCCAGTTCCCGGCGGCGAAGCGTCGGACTGCGTTCGGCCACT
>DASQRJ010000499.1:0-3642 GCA_035642955.1 Acidobacteriaceae bacterium | reverse complement strand
GCGAAGATGTGTTTGTACACTTCTCAGCAATTCAGGAGAATGGGTACAAGACGCTGAATGAGGGTGAAGGAGTGGAGTTCGAGTGCCAGCAGGGTCCGAAGGGCCTGAATGCGGCCAACGTTATCCGCAGCGCCTAGCCATCAAGAGAGCAACGGAACGGCCTCCCCAACGCAGGGAGGCCGATCCATTTTGTACTTGCCGCACGGGCGGACGCGCCTTTGGCGCGCTTGCTGGGGTTCGCTTCCGTGGGTCGCTCTCGGCTGGGTTGTGGGTCACTGGACCCAATGCGGCTCGCTCCGCTCAGGATGTCAGGCGGGCTATCGCCCAGTTGGCGGCTTCGGCCAGGACCGGGTCTTCCCCGCTGCTCCAGGCTTCGAGCTGGGGCAGAAAATGCTGTTCGCCGCTGTTGCCCATGGCGATCGCAACATTGCGCAGCAATCCACTGCGTTTTGTTCGCTTTACTGGAGATCCTCGAAACTGACGGTTGAATTCTTCCGCAGTGAGGCTCGCGAGCCATTCGAGCGCCGGATTGACGAGCTCGGATCGGGTTTGCGGGGACGAGGATGCCTGACTGCGAGCTGCTTTGTGGTTCCAGGGGCAGACCTCCTGGCAGATATCGCAGCCGAAGACCTGGCGGCCGATGGGAGCGCGGAGCTCTTCCGGGAGGGAGCCGCGCTTCTCGATGGTGAGGTAGGCGATGCAGCGGCTGGCGTCCATCTGGCCGGGCGCGATGAGGGCGTCGGTGGGGCAGGCCTCGATACAGCGGCGGCAGGTGCCGCAGCGGTCGATGGCCGACGCTGCGCGACTGTCGGGGGCGACCTCGAGCGAGGTCAAGATGCAGCCCAGGAAGAGCATGGAGCCGAGCTGCTGGTTGAGGGTGCAGGTGTTCTTCGCGGTCCAGCCAATGCCGGCCTGGCGGGCCAGGTCGCGCTCGATGAGCGGGCCGGTATCGACGTAGGAGCGGGATTCGAAAGCTCCGATGCGTTCGTGCAGTGTGGCCTCGAGGGCACGCAAACGGGTGAGGAGGGTGTCGTGGTAATCGGAGGGGCGAAGCTGGCCCGTTGCATCCGGAGACCCGGCCCAGGCATAGCGAGCAATCCAGCCGGCGCCTGGCGGCGCGGGGTCGATCGAGAGCGGTCCGGGTGCGTTGTAATTGGCCGCGCAGACAACGACGGAACGCGCCCAAGGGATGGCGGCCTGCACCTGGGAGCGCAGCAGCTCGCCCTGCTCGTTGCGGCGCTTGAGGTACTCCATTTCACCGGCGTGGCCGGCGGCTATCCACTGCTCTAAATAATCTGCGGAACCATTGCTTTCCTGTGCATCGAGCGCGGCGATGCCGGCGAGATCAAAGCCTTCCGCCTGGGCGAGGCGAGTGAGTTCATCCGGCGGCAGGTCGAAGAGGGGCATCGCTGCCCTTATGGTAGTTGGGCAAAGAGGGAATAGGGACGAGGGAGTAGGGAGTAGGGAGACGCAACCGCAAAACTATCTTCCCTGCTTCCTGTTCGCTATTCCCTGTTCCTCTCAGCGGCTGGTGAGGACGGCAAGTGCCTTCTCGTAGCGCTCCAGCTTCTTGTCGAGCTCGACGGGGGGCTCGGGGCGGCGCTCCGGGGACATATTGTCGTAGAGGTCGGCGATCTTCACGATGCGGCCGATGGGGTCGGCCTTGGAGCGGAGGACGAAGTCGTCGTAAGGCTCCTTCTTCGGGAACTCGCGGCGGCTGACGCTATCGACGGCGTTGCGAACGTTCTTGCCGAAGAGGCTTTCGATCTCGTCGAGGGTAGTCGCGGTGTCCTCGACGGTGTCGTGGAGAATGCCGGCGATGAAGTAGTCCTCGCCGCAGTTCCATACCGCGAGGGCAACGCGAAAGCAGTGCGCGATGTAAGGTTTGCCGGCTTTGTCCTTCTGATCCTTGTGGCGGATGCTGGCGAACTGAATGGCCTGACGGACCCTGGAACTGAGCTTCACCGGGAGCGAATCCATGAAGCGATGGTAGAGATGCGTCGCGCGGCCAGCAAGCCGCGAGGAAGCTGAAAACGGGGTCTTCTGTTGAAATCGGATGAATTCAACGGACATTAACGTGAGGCAGTGGCAGAGCGGCGCTCGATGGCGAGTACAGCGGAGCGAGCGATGCCTGCCGCGAGGGACGAGGAGCGGCTCAAGAGGTTGCAGCCACCTTCCCGGAGTAGTTGACGATCTGCTCCAGGCAGAGTTCGCGCGCGCGGCCGCCAGCGGCCTCGCGCTGGTACCAGTCGAGCGTGTAGTCCAGCGCCTCCGGCAGCGGAAGCACCGGCTGCCAGCCCAGAGCGGCGTGCGCCTTAGACCAGTCGAGCTTGAGCATCTGCGCTTCATGCACATGCTCGTGCGCGTCGAGCTTCCACTGAGCGCCGCTTCCCCACTTCGCGGAAAGATAACGGACGATCCATTCCACGGAGCGGGCATCGGTGTATTGGGGACCGAAGTTCCAGGCCGACGCATACCCGACCCCGTCGGTGTGGAGCTTTTGCGCGAGAGTGAGGTAGCCGCGAAGCGGTTCAAGCACGTGCTGCCAGGGCCGCGTGGCCGCGGGATTCCGGATCTCCAGGGTCTTACCGCTGGAATAGGCGCGCACAATATCGGCGATCAGGCGATCGGAGGCCCAGTCCCCTCCGCCGATGACGTTGCCGGCGCGTGCGGAGGCGAGCGCGACCTTGTGCTCGGCATAGTGCGTGGGATTGAAGAACGAGTCGCGCCAGGAGCTGGTGACGATCTCCGCACAGGCCTTCGAGGAGCTATAGGGATCGTAGCCGCCGAGCGGGTCGGTTTCGCGATAGGGCCAGATCCACTCCTTGTTCTCGTAACACTTGTCAGTGGTAATGACGACGACGGCGCGCACGGAGGGCGTTTTGCGCACGGCCTCGAGAAGGTGGAGAGTGCCGAGGACGTTGACCTCGTAGGTGCCGACGGGGTCGGCGTAGGACTGGCGAACGAGCGGTTGCGCGGCGAGATGAAAGACAATCTCCGGCTGCGCGGATTGCATCACCGAGGTCAGAATCGACGCGTCGCGTACGTCGCCGATGATCGAGTGCATGCAGGCCGCGACGTCGGCTTTATGGAAGAGGCTGGGATCAGTCGGCGGCTCAAGCGCGTAGCCGGTGACGTCCGCGCCCAAATGCTGCAGCCACAACGCCAGCCAGCTCCCTTTGAAGCCGGTGTGGCCGGTGAGAAAGACGGGCTTGCCTTGCCAGAACTGGGTTGCTGCCATGGCTACCAGACTTTCCAGGGAGCATCGCCGCCGCTCCACAGATCTTCGAGCAGATTGCGGTCGTGCATGGTGTCCATGGGCTGCCAGAAGCCGTCATGCTTGTAGGCCGCCACCTGGCCCTCGCGCGCGAGTGTTTCCATGGGCTGGCGCTCCCAGGGCACCGTGTCGTCCTTGATGTACGCGCCCACCTTGGGCGACAGAACGAAATAGCCACCGTTGATCCATCGGCCTTCGCCCGGCGGCTTCTCTGTAAATTGGGTTACGGCTCCATCGTCTGCTATATCCAGCGCGCCAAAGCGGCTGGTCGGCCGGGTCGCGGTGAGCGTGACAAGGCGGCCGTGACTCTTGTGAAAAGCCAGGAGCGCCGAAATATCGACGTTCGCGACGCCATCGCCATAGGT
>DASQRJ010000498.1:0-2656 GCA_035642955.1 Acidobacteriaceae bacterium | reverse complement strand
GCATTGCTGGGTTGCGTAGGGAGTGTAAGGCTCTCCGGAGTGCGGCCGAGCAGGACTGCCAGCGCGTGCTGCAGTTGGGCGCGTTGCGTCTTGAGCGTTTGCTCGGATGCCTGAGTCTGTTCGAGGAGCGTCTTCGCCTGTTCGACCTCAAGCTCGCTGTTCAGACCATGCTGAAAGCGGCTCTGCGTGAGCGCGAGACTCTGCTGCAGATCTTGTATGGTGCCGTCGATGACACCCAGCTCCTGGTCCGTCTCGCGCAGCTCGTAATAGTCGATGGCCACCATGGACTCGGTGCTCAGGCGCACGACGCGCAGGTCAGCTTCACTGGCTTGCTCAGTGGCGCGGGCCGCTTCGATCGTCCTTCGCACGCGTCCCCAGGCATCGATCTCGTAGTTCAGTACCAGCGGTAGCTGAATATCGTTGTACGTAGCTGCGTGACCATTCGTGTTGCCATTGTTGGGGCGATTTTGCGCTTCACGGGTGCGTGAAACCTGTGGCTGCGCGCTTATCTGCGGAAAAAGAAAAGAACGAGCAGATCCCGATAGAGCAATTGCTTCGTCCACATGGGCGATGGCAATCTTGATGTCGCGATTCGCTGCATCGGCCTGGGGCTCCAGAGTATTCAGCTCCGGATCGTGGAAGACCTTCCACCAGTCGCTATAGGCGATGGCCTGGTGTTCGGCCGCGGGTGCTGCGGTCTCAGCGCCGGTGAAGGACGGGGCGAGCGGAGCGGCCGGTGGCCGATAGTTCGGCCCGACGCGGCATCCACTGGCACCCAATGCAAGCAAGACGAAAGACGCCAGCATCCACCCTAACGTTCGACTCGTCTGTTGCGTTCGTGTGATCATCATGCCTCCTCAACTCTTAGCTTTGGCCGGCGATTGGGTATTCGCCGGGGGTTGCACAGTTACCGGCATGCCGTCGACCAGGTAGTCGGGTGGCGTCGCAATGATCTGATCGTTCGCAGAAAGACCACTCGTGACCTCTAGGGTGTTGCCAAAATCAGAACCGATGGAGACTTTATGAAGCTCAACCTGATTGTTTGTATTGACCACGGCGACCTGCGGCCCAGCCGCCTGGAAGAGCACGGCGCCAGTGGGGATCACGAGATGCTGAACTTGCTGGAGAAGATGAATGTGCACGTTGGCATAGGCTCCCGGCATGAGCTGCCCGGAAGAGTTGGGCACATCGATTTCCGTCAGCAGCGTGTGGGACGTCGGGTCAATGGAATGGCTGCTCCGGGTCACAGTGCCTGTAAATTGTTTGTTGGGGAGCTGGACGAGATCAAGGCTGGCGTGCAGACCATTGACGATCTGACTGCTGTAAATCTCCGGTACAGGCACGAAGACGCGCATAATATCGACCTTCGCGATGCGAAACAGTTGTGCGCCCGTACCACCGTTTCCAGCGTTGATCAAATCGCCGACATCCGTTAAACGCTGCGTGATCACGCCATCAAAAGGTGCGATCACCTTTTCAAAACTTTGCATATCCTCAAGCCGCTTCACGTTGGAGATGGCCGCCTGCAGGCCAGCCTTCTGCGCGTCTAGATTCTGGTTGTTTTGATCTACCTCTTGTTGCGCGACCGCGTTCGTTCCGATGAGATCCTGGTACCGTTTGGCAGTGATCCCGGCCAGCGTAAGATTCGCTTGGTCCTGGCTGAGGGTTGCGCGTGCCTGGTTGAGTTCCTGGTCAACTTCGGGAGATTCGATGATTGCCAGAAGCTGTCCCTTGCGCACATGGGTCCCTATGTCTGCATACCAATGTGTGAGATATCCGCTGGTGCGCGCGTAGATGGGCGAGTCGGAATAAGCCTGCAGCGTCGACGGCAATGACAGGTCGTTATCGGATTTGTGTGCCTGAGGATGCGTGACGGTGACCGGCTCCGCCTCCATGGTTTGCGTCACCGCCGCGAGCGCTTCGCCGCCACGGGCACGAAGATAGAAGGTGAGACAGCCCAGGATAGCCAACGCCGCGGGAATAGTGAGAAACCACTTCGTTCCGTGGCTGGACCCGGGCGGCGTTGCGGTCTGGACGGTTGCGCTGCTATGGGATGTTTGCGTGGAGATATCTTCAGTCTTCATGGATCACCTCAGCGAGAAGAGTTTTAGCGGCCTTGCGCCGCATGGTGGCAAAGACAACGGGCACGAAGAAGAGCGTGGCAACTGTGGCGAACAGCAGGCCACCGATTACTGCGCGGCCGAGTGGGGCATTCTGCTCTCCGCCGTCCCCCAGGCCAAGTGCCATCGGAATCATGCCGATGATCATGGCCAGCGCTGTCATCATCACCGGACGCAGACGGGTTGCGCCGGCCGCCAGCGCCGCTTGGAAAGAATCCTTGTGCAAGGCGAAGTGCTCATTGGCGAAGGTAATGACCAGGACACTATTGGAGGTCGCGACACCAATGCACATGATCGTGCCCATCAGGGCAGGAACGCTGAGCGTCGTGTGCGTGAGGAAGAGCATCCAGCAAATGCCTGCGAGGGCGCCAGGCAACGCAGTGATGATGATGAAAGCCTCGCTCCACGACTGAAAATTCACAACGAGAAGCAGATAGACCAGCGCAATCGCAAAGGCAAGGCCGGCAAACAGTCCGGTGAAGGAGGACTTCATGGTACTGACCTGCCCACGCGTCACCAGTTTGCTTCCTCGTGGG
>DASQRJ010000497.1:0-3565 GCA_035642955.1 Acidobacteriaceae bacterium | reverse complement strand
GCACTGGAGAGCTTGCTGGAAGATGAGCGGGGCGGTGTGCTGGTGGAAGGGAAGACGCTGATTGCCGTGCCGCGCCGTGTCCTCGAGGAGTCGCAGTGGGCGGAGCTGCGGGAGATGGCGGCGGCGAGGGCGGGCCGTGCCGGTTGAGGCATTGGTCTCCATCTGACTCTGCATGACGTTGCCGGGTATATCTCACATCTCTTTGAAGTTTCTGCTTTCACGCGGAAGGCTGTGCAGGCGAAGATGTCTTGCGCGAGTCATCGCGTGAATCACCTGGGGAAGCCGAACGGAGCGAGATGAAAGCGAAAAAGAGAGCAGTGAGTGCGAATGCTATCGAGCAAGCGGAACTGATTCTGAAGCTGTACGAGCTGCGGCGCGAGACGGTGATGCGGGAGGCGCGCTCCTATGTGGGCGGCGAGTTCAAGCCGGCATCGGGGCGCGAGCTGGTCGAGATCGTGACGACGGGCGGGAGGCGCGGCAGCTTTGTGCTGCAGGTCTTCGGCTACTGGGACATGGTGGCCGCCTTTGTGCAGCATGGCGCGCTGGATGCCGGGCTGGTGCACGACACCTGCCAGGAGATGTACTTCCAGTACGCGAAGATCCAGCCGCACCTGGCGGAGTTCCGCAAGGCGATGAACCTGCCGGAGTGGATGATCAGCATCGAGCGGGTGGTGGAGGGATCGAAGGCAGGACGCGCGCGTCTGGCCACGATGCAGAAGGGAATGACGGCGACGGTTCCTTCACTTGAGGCGCCTGCGAAGAGACGGCGGAAATAAGGATCTCGCCTGCAGGGTAGAGCGGCGGCCTGACGATGCGAGCGACGAACGGAAGCCTACGTGGCGGCGGCAGCGCTCTAACGCAAAAGCACAGATAACGTAATGTGGCGAGATCGGTTCCGAGCAGCCGTTCCTTGAGAGAACGGCTGCGTTCGGATTGGCGCCCTGCCTTACACCATCTGTGCTTTTGCTCTAGAAAGGCAGGCCTGCTGCCTCCCATGCGGCGAAGCCGCCGGCGATCTCGGATACGGAAGCGAATCCGCCGCCTTGCAACAGGCTCGCGGCGATGGATGAGCGATAACCGCCGGCGCAGTAGACCAGCAAGGGACGATCTTTGGGCAGGGTCTCCATGGTTGCCGCGAGGTGATTGAGCGGGACGGAGAGGCTGCCATCGATGTGCTTCTGTTCGTGCTCGCGCGGCGTGCGGACGTCGATGGCCAGCGGAGCGTGGCTGGAAGAGAGTTGTTGTGCAGCCAGGGGCGCGCTGAGGCGCCCGGTGCACACGACGAGGTCTGGCCGCGATTCGAGGCTGAGCAATCCGTTCTGCAGATAGCCGGCGACGTGATCGAAGCCGATACGCCCAAGCCGGACGGCCGATTCGTTCTCCCGGCCGGGGGTCGCGACGATCACGATGGGATGAGTTCGATCGAGTACGGTTCCAGCCCAGGTGGCGTATTGGCCGGCGAGGCCGATATTGATGCTGCCCTTCAGATGCGCGGCGCCGAACTCCTCGGGGTCGCGAGTGTCGAGAATTTGTGCGCCAACCGACTGCATGGCGAGCACGACCTCGAGCGCGAGCGGCTGCATCTGACGCGCGAGCGTCTCATCGAGAGTCGGCCGCTCCTGGCTGTTGAGCACCGCGTCATAGGTGAAGTAGGGAGGCGCCTCCGGCTGATCGGCGGTGACCACTCCGATGAAGGCTTCCTTGGTCATGGGCTGCAGCGCGTAGTTGAATCGGCGCTGCTCGCCCAGGGTGGAGACCGTTTCCTTGCTGATGGCCTTGCCGCAGAGCGAACCCGCGCCGTGGGCGGGATAGACGAGACTCTGGTCCGGCAAGGGGAGCAGTTTGGTGTGCAGCGAATCGAAGAGCATGCCGCCCAGGTCGGTGGCCGACCAGCCCAGCGCGACACGCAGGTCTGGCCGCCCCACATCGCCGATGAACAGCGTGTCCCCGGTGAGGACGGCGTGCGGTTCTGTGCCGCTGACCTTGAGGTCGTAGACGACGATGGAGATGGACTCGGGAGTGTGGCCGGGGGTTTCGAGCGCCTGGAGGCGCACGCTTCCGAACTCGACGATCTCGTCATCGTGAAGGGGAGTGAATGCGTAGCCAGCCTTCGCCGCGGCGCCTAGATAGATGGTCGCGCCGGCGCGATCCCGCAGCTCCAGATGTCCGGCAACAAAGTCGGCATGGAGATGGGTGAGGAAGACGTGCCGGATGGCGAGCCCGTGTTGCGCGGCCAATTCGAGGTACTGATCCGTATCCCGCTGCGGATCGACAACGGCTGCCGTGCCGGTCGCTTCGTCTCCGATGAGGTAGGAGGCGTGCGCCAGGCACGGCAGATAGAACTGCTTCAAGATCACTTGGTTCCTACCGGTTCGGGCTGATCTTTGGGCTGGGCAACGATCCGCATGTAGGGCTTTGGCGTCTTCCAGCCTTGCGGATACTTCTTCTTAGCGTCGTCGTCACTGACCGAGCCCGCGATGATGACGTCGTCGCCGGGCTTCCAGTTCACGGGCGTGGCTACCTGGTGTTTGGCTGTGAGCTGCAGGGAATCGAGCACGCGCAGGACTTCGTCGAAGTTGCGGCCGGTGCTCATGGGGTAGCTGAGCATCAGCTTGACCTTCTTGTCCGGACCAACGACGAAGACGGTACGCACGGTGGCGTTGGTGGCGGCGGTGCGGCCGTCGCAGGTATCGCCGGCTTCGGCGGGCAGCATGTCATAGAGCTTGGCGACCTTCAGTTCGGTATCGCCGATCATCGGATATTTGACCTTGTGGCCCTGCGTCTCTTCGATGTCCACGAGCCACTTGGAGTGGCTGCTGACCGGGTCCACACTCAGCCCGATGATCTTGGTATTCCGCTTCTCGAACTCCGGCTGCAATCCGGCCATGTAGCCGAGCTCGGTGGTGCAGACCGGGGTGAAGTCCTTGGGGTGGGAGAACAGGATGGCCCAGCCATTGCCGATCCAATCGTGGAAGTTGATGGTGCCCTGCGAGGTTTCGGCAGTGAAGTCGGGAGCTTCGTCGTTGATGCGCAGCATAGTGTGTGTCCCTCTCTCTTAAGTCTTAGCCTAAACCGTGGAGCCTTCCCCCGGCTTGGCGGGGGCGGAAAAAGTATCAGGGGGAAGGTACCGCATCGTACGCCTCGGAGGTGCGCTCGACAATGAAAGCGCTGCCGGGGGCAGGGAGTTGGTTACTTTAACGCTGCGTCGATCTGGGGCGCCGTTACTTTGGGCTGGCGCATGACTGTCTCTGCTGCCTGATCGAGCGTGGTGCTGTTCGACTGGGTAAACCGGGAGCGTTCCTCGTCCTGCTGCAGAGACACGCTGTGGAAGAGGAGCGCGTTGCCCTGGAGGTGAACGCGGATCGAGGTGAGCTCCCAGAGCGAAGGGCCAACCTGCGCCTGATCGAGCGCAAAGGAGCTGCCCTCCTTCAAGCGGCCGAGGAGGCCGCCGCCGAAGGTGACGTCGTGGATGAGGTGGCCGCTCATGGAGCGGATGCGGTGCTGCTGATTGTCGGCGACCAGGTCGCCGGTCATGGCGGCGAAGACGCGCGCTTCACGGGTGGGC
>DASQRJ010000496.1:0-5632 GCA_035642955.1 Acidobacteriaceae bacterium | reverse complement strand
GTAGCGCATGGTGAAGTAGATCGCGGAGAGACCGATGTAGGCACCGCCGTCAACGACCGTGCGCGGTGATCGCTCCAGGTCCCAGCCATACTCGACCCAGCGGAATATGCCGTTGAAAACGCTGATGTCGCTGCTTCCCAGGCGCAGACATACCTTGATATTCGATCCGGGAACCGTTGCGCGGCACAGCATTCCCCGAGCGGGAGGCCACACGGTCGAGCACAGGAAGAGAAGCGGCCCACGCACGAGGCCGAAGCAGCCGATATAACGGAACAGGGTGTCCACAACGTGATCAGCCAGGCCCCAGATCAGCCCAAGGCCATTCGCTAGCCTGGCCGACAACGTTCCCTTATCTGCGCTACGAGCCACGATGGACCCCGCTCCTCATCTAGAAATAACTTCGCCGCGCTTCGCGGCGCACCAAACACTTGCTGTTTCCAGTCGACAAGCATTCCGAATGCCACGCCGGTGAACCGTTGCGTAGCGAACTTCGCGATATACAAGTACGGGTTCCCGGTATTGAACTCTTTAGCGATTATGTCGCGGTGCTTCTGCGTGAATCGCCAGTTATTCCTAATCTGCCAGCCGAGTCGCTTAAATCCCCACGTGGCATGGACGCCGCCGCGATCATTCTCGATCTCAATGTTAAAGCTGATTGCGTGCGGACAGTAAACCAGCTTGTAGCCAGCCTCGCGCGCCGAAAGCTGAAAATCCGATTCTTCCCGCCATGCATTGCCCCGGTAAGAGTCATCGTACCGAATCTTGCGGAAGACATCAGTCCGGCCAAGCATGGGCGCGGGCAGGAGCGACTGCTCTTGGTCGCCCTTGGTTTTCATATCCACGTGCACCATGAGCGTGCGCTCGTTGACCGAGGGGCCAGGTATGCGATCAGTGCGGACTATGGCTTCTGCTGGGCTCTCTCTTTCGCCCCGGAAGACATTCCGTCCGGAGATCAGATCCGCGCCGGTCTCCTGCATGTGAGCAAGGAGCGTCGCGAAGAAATCTTGAGAAAGTTCAAGATCGTCTTCACCGGTGAAGGCATACTCGAACTGCGCCAGTTCAAGCCCTCGATTGCGTGAGTACGGCAGGCCTTTATTAATGACGTTATCGGTATAGCGGATTCGAGGGTCGCTCTCGCTGACTGACTGTATGTACTCGAGTGTGCCGTCCGTGCATCCGTCCACGACGACGACGACCTCTTTGACTTCATCGTGAGCAAGAAACATAGGAACCGCGTTACGCAGATAAGGTAGGCGATCCTTAGTGGGAATCACGACAGAAATCTCCGCCATCAGGCCCCTTGTATAATCAGAGACAACGCGCCGGTGTCCCAGCATGAACGGTGTCAGGATACTTGACCGGAGCGCGGCAGGTTGACTCATTGACGATTTCAGTCCAGGGTCGTTCGCCGCGCCCATACGGCTGCAGCCAACAAAGATGTACCGCGCAGTTACCGTCCGTAACGATGACCGTGGGGCTTCGGATCACGGCTACCCAGCTTGTTTACCCAGGTAACACTGCGGCTGATTCTGGGGATTCCGGGCTCAGTGCCGGGTATGCTGGCCGCGATGGTGAGACCGATCCGCTGGGAGCCGGGGGGCATGCGCTGCCAGGCAAGAGCCGAAGGCTTGACTAGGTGGCAGGTCGCGTAGCACGGGGGACGACCGATGCTGGGTCACGGTCGAGCGGAGGATGGCATTTGTTGCTTGGTCTCGCGCGCCGCTTCTTCTCAGAGAGCCTCTTTAGGAACTCGGCATTCCTGATCGTTAACCTTGGAGTCGGCGCACTGTCGGGGTTTGGTGGCCTAGCGCTGCTGACACATGCATTCTCCGTGACAGACGTAGGACTTTCCGCCACCGCTGTTTCCGCTGCCGCGCTCATCGAGACCATCACGCTGCTGGGCGTTACTTATTCCGTGCCGCGTTACCTGCCAACCGCAAAGAACCGCACGGCGATGATCAACACGCTGCTGACTGCTGTGATCTCGCTCACCCTGCTTGCCGCAGGCGTCTTCCTGGCTCTGCCCTACTCGAGGAAATTCTTCGTCCTCGGCGGCTGGCTGTTTGCCCTGGTCTTCGTCGTCGCCCTGTGTGTACAGGTGGGCACGACCTTGTTGTCTAGCGTGCTTGTCGCCGACCGGGCCGCCGATAAGGCCGTGACCTTGGGCTTGGTTCCTGCGTTCATCAGGGTGGCCGCCCCGCCGGCCCTCTCGTTTCTGGGCGCTATTGGCTCTTTCATCGCCCGCGTGGTGCCAGACTCTTTTAGCTTTTTGCTGTACGGGGCGCTCTTGGTGCGTCGAGGCCACCGGTTTCGTCCAACGCTCGACATCGGTGTCGCACGCGAACTGGGCCGGTTCTCGATCGGCATGTACTTCTCGAACATCATTGGCGGCCTGCCGCAGATGCTGCTGCCTCTCATCGCACTCTCGCGCGTGGGCGCTCATCAGACCGCTTACTGGTCGATCGCCACGTCCATCTCGGCGATTCTTTACTCGTTGCCGTCCATGGTCACCTCGGCACTGCTGCCCGAGGTATCCCTCCGCCCCACTGAACGCCGCCAGTTGCTGCGCCGCGCATCACTCCTGATCTTTGCGGTCGTTACGCCCGCTCTCATTGCCGCCTTCTTCGCCGCACCGATCGCCCTGGCGTTCTTCGGATCCACCTATACCTCCGGAACACTTCCGGTGCTCCGCTGGCTAATAGGCGCAGGCTTCATCACGATGCTCAACGCCGTGAGTGGAGCCATCCTATTCATCGCGAAGAAGAGCACAGTGCTAACAGTCGTCAATGCCGTTGATGCCGTCATCGTCATTGGGCTAGTGGGACTTTGGGCGACTAACGCAACGGATATCGCGATCGCGTGGGTGGTCGGCGACGTCGCCAACACCGTACTCTTCGGTGCCTTCGCCTTCCTCGCCGTGCGGGAGGTCGGCGGGCGCCTGGATAAGCTAGGTGTGGATCAGGCCTCGGATACGAGCGTGGTAACCGAGAAACTGTCGGTCGGTTCCCAGCAGTCGGCTCTTGACCTGCTCGTCTCGCTGGCGCAACAGCAGCGCGCGGTCGGCATGTACAACATGTCCATGCCATTTCCAGCTCCGCTGACGAGTCCGCATGGCCTTTACTCCCTCGCTGCCATGCAGGCCGCTGAACAGAGGTGGCTGGCTAAGTCTTCATCCTCGCGACGTGGCGAGGCATCCGGTGGGGTCGCTGATACGCACCAAGCACTGGACCTCCTATTCACCATGGCCGAGCACCAGCGTGCGGCCGGGATTACGGAACCAGAGGAGCAATATCCGCCGGACCGTGAGGCGGAGCCCCCGTCACACGGTTCTTCCTCGGGCGGATATCCGTACGCGCCTCCGCCGGGCGGGCGCCCGTACGGGGGATAGTTTCACAAGTTTTCGGACAATTGTAAAGAATTTACACAATCAACAGAACCGTAGGGTAGGCAGGGATAGGCTCATGCTTGTGTTCACTTGTCATATGGCGCACATGCAGAGCGCGGTACCGGTGCATACTATTTGAGTGAAATGAGTAGCTGAAATGCGGGATGATGCGGTTGACGCTCCTTATCGAGTCCTCCATGCGATCGTAGGGCACCAGCTTCCTGTCTACTTCATCAACGCCGTTAATTCCGTTCTGCTGATGGCAGGAAATGATGATATTATCGTTGTCGATAATGCCAGCAACCTCCCGAAGCTGACACGTGAGTTTCAGTCGATTGCCGACAAAGAGCCGCGAGTGCGTCTGCTGCTGCGCGAGAGCAACGACATTTCGCGTAACAGCAAGGTTGGCGGACTATACGACGCTTACAACGAGATCGTCTCCTACGCGCTGCAGCAGGGCTACGACTACTTGCACATAATGCAGAACGACATGCAGATGCTGTGGTGGGACAGCAGCGTCATGCGGCGCGCCAGGGAGATCTACGCGGAGTACCCTGAGTGCGTAAATATTTGCACGTTCGCAGCACCGCGCTACACTCTTTTTCTCGCCGGTAACGTGGAATACGTGAAACCGGATCTCGCATTTATGCGGGGATATGGCCTGACTGACTCAGGGCTATATGACCTGGAAAGATGGCGCAGGCTCGATATGCGTTTTCTCGACAGTGAGATAGCCCACTCACAAAAATACCTGATGCAGGGCCAGCGCGTGTTCATTCACCCGCGGCCTACGGTGGCACTCATTCCTTGGCCGGCCGTAGTTCGGAGCGGACGGGTAGTAGGTCGTGAGGTTCAGTCTAATCAGCAATTTCTGCTCCGACCGCTGACCTTGAGTGAAACCAGTCAGGTTAAAGAGGCTACTGAGCTTATCCCCCTAGAGGACCTCGCCGTTCCATGGGGCTGGACGTGCTTGACGCCCTACTGGGTCACCGACCTAAGGTCCATAGATTACTGGGTATATTTTTACCGTGACGTGCGTGACCGTGGCCTGCGCGCGGCGTGGCCGCGATGGGAGGGACGTGGCCTGTCCGGTATCAGCTCGCTGCGCCACTGCCAGAGACGGCCGAGGTTCGGGTTGTTGCCTGTTATAGTCCAGCCAGTCTGGCATGCTTTCCGCCGAACACTAGCTGCTTGGCACATAGTCTCTTAGCTCCGCCCGACAACTCCCGTCTGGCTGGGTCATGCTCTGGCAGCTCTAAAGATGCTACGTATCTCCGACTCCTCGAGAGTCCCCCAGGACCGGACGGAATGAGTTAGCAGTTTCTTGTTGGCAAGCAGTTCATCCGGATGTGCCGGAAGCCCCTGCCACCTCAAGGCCATAGGATCTTCTGGGCGCCCGAAATCAGCTATATGATAACCAGCGGCCACTGTAATTAGCGCCATGATGTGGTCTTCGCCGAGCTTGCTCGTCGCCAGGGACGGCTGGTTGAACCAGCCCTTCACGTAAATGTCATGAGCGGCCTCATGGCTGTGAATATAGCTGCCGCCAAGTGGATGTTCTCCGTAAACATAGGCGTTTTGCCGGGCCCGCGTGATGAATTGGCGCAGACGCATCCTGCGAGACGGATAACGCATGCCGCGGAATCCTGCTTCGATGCGCACCCTGCGCGCGGGCCACGACCAGTCACGCAGGCCGCCGTCTGGGCCGACTCGATACGACCCGAGCAGACCCACTTGCCGGTCCTTAGCGAATTCCTGTATCGCGAGCTCCTCAATTCCTGCGCCGATGATTAGGGCATCGCCATCCAACCGCAGGATGACGTCGGGCTCATATCTCTCAAGGAGCCATTCATAGCCAGCGGCGATCTTCACCCAGAGCCCGCCGAGGCCGCCGGGAGCGCGGGGCGGAGCGGGCAGCACCATAATGTCCGCCGAGAGTTCTCGCGCCCGCTTGCCGAAGTCGGGATGATTGCCCGTGTCATCAACAACGACGACGACCCGCGACTCGTCAAGGTAATATAGCGCGCTGGCCAGAGTGTCGAGGGCCCCCTCGGCATCCTTCGGCCCCACCGGGAGGACTACCGCGATGCGCTTATGCTCAGGAACGGCCATTTCACTCCCCATCTCTGAGACTCTGTGCGTTAATTTGGTCTGAACTAGCTTTCCGGCAGCTTGTCGCTAAGCATCTCGTTATTTCGGCAAGGGTTTTGTCGGCGATTTGGCTCCAGCTCATCGAGGCGCAGTACT
>DASQRJ010000495.1:0-3383 GCA_035642955.1 Acidobacteriaceae bacterium | reverse complement strand
CGCGGCATGCCAGCCAGCGATGCTGCCGAGAGCGGCGCCGAGCATCCATGATGCGGGTGGATAAAAGATGAAGCGTGGTTCGCCGGCGCCGAAGTTTGCGGAGGTTGCCCAGTGCGGGTCGAGGAGGCCGCTGCGCCAACTACGTGCGATTTCGAGCCAGGAGACGAGGTGAAAATCGAAGTCATGACCGCAAGAGGGTCCGCGTGTAAGCAGAACACCGGTGGCGGCGAGTGTGGTGAGCAGGATTGCGGTGAGCGACAGCCATCGCGCTTGCCGGGTGGTCACGGCGTAAGCCGCAGTGTGTGTTCTGTCGCTGTATTCACGGCCGCGGGCGTGAACGGCAGCGCGAAGGTGGTGGCGTCATACCAGGCGGGCCACTGGTCGCGATAGTAAGGGCTGACGGGATCGCCGGATTGCCCCATGACGATGTTTTCGGTGGAGGCATCGACATCGCTCCAGTCCATGGTGAAGCGCTGCGAGGGACCGAAGTCACGGCCGACCTGCTTGACGGTTGTGGTGCCGCCGGATTGCGGATGGGGCGGAATGCCGGTCCATCCGAAAAAGGGAATCATGCCGTAGAGCGGATGCGAAAGCGCGATGGTGTGATTGTCGCCGTAGCGCCAGCTCTTGAGCGATAGCGGGGCGTGGTCGAGATCGAGGCCGCGGGCGACAGCGGCAGCGAGCAGATCATCCCAGGTTGCATATTTTTTCGGCAGCCAGGCCGCGGGGGTGGTGGTGACGAGCTGCTCTTCGACATAGGCGCTCTCCGGCCACTCGTAAAGCTTCCAGTCGTTGCCGAGTTTGGGCTCGAGCAGCAGCGGCCAGAGCGCGTCGCGAGCGGCGGTGACGATGGCGGGTGCGGCCTCATTCGTATGCATCACGCCGTTCCAGGAACGGAGGATGTCGGCGGCAGCCCGCAGGCGTCCCGAGGGATGGTGCGCGTGATCGATCGCGTAGGCGAAGCGCTGTGCGAGCTCGTGGTCCAGTTCGGAATCGATGTCCGTCTGCAATGTGAGCATATCGGCGCGGGTGAGCCTCTCGTGGCTGGCAAGCCACTTCCAGATGCGCTCATTACGATAGGGTGAGGCCCATTCGAGCGAGAGCGGCGTGGGATAGCCGTCCGGGGTAATGCGCGAGTTGGCGGTGGCGAGAATGCCGCCGGGCGGATCGAGCGAGGCCGGCAGGGAGGCAAACGGGATCACGCCCTGCCATTCGTGTACCCCGTCAGCGATGGGGACGCCAACCAGGCCGCCCGGCCGCTGTGGCAGGTGGCCTATCGCCTGATAGCCGATGTGTCCCTGATCGTCGGCATAGACAACGTTCAACGTAGGCGCCCACCACTGGCTCATGGCGGCCTCGAACTCCTGCCAGTTGCTCGCCGTATTCACTCCATAGATGGGGATGCCGGAGGCAAATTGCGGATCGTAGACGGTCCAACGCAGTGCGATGGTGCGTGATTCGTGGGGCACCAGCGGCGTGATGACCGGGCCATGATTGGTGCGCAGGACATCGAAATCCTGATCCTCGCCGAAGCGAACATGAATGGTTTCGTGATCCCGTTCCATGGGGCGCCAGGTGTTGCCGTCCCAATATTCGCCCTGGCTGTTGGTGCGTTCGACGTAGAGGTCCTGGGTGTCGCCGTACATGGCGGTGTAACCCCAGGCGATGTGCTCATTGTGGCCGGCGACGATCAGGGGTACGCCGGGCAGGCTGACGCCGGCGGCATGAAAGCCGGGCGCGCGAAGATCCGTCTCGTACCAGACCCCGGGCACGGAGTGGTTGAGGTGCATGTCGTTGGAAAGCATGGAGCGTCCGGAGGCGGTATGGGCGCCGCTGACCGCCCACTCGTTGGAGCCGGCGATGCAGCCGCGGCACCGGTCGTGGCCGGTTGCCGCGCGCAGGCGGAGCAGATCATCCGCGATGCCGGTGAAGGACTCTTCATCGGGGAGGGTTGGCGGCGGGTTGACCGGCGGCTTGCTGAGATCGGGATTCATCTGCGTCGGTGGATGATCGCGCCATGATCCGGTGGGATAGAGATCGGCGGCAAGCGTAGGGCCGATCTTTTTGGTGATGGCCTCGCGGCTGAGCTTGGTGGGCCACTGCTCATCCAGGGTCTGCACCATGTTGAGGACGATGAGCACGGAGTCGACCGGCTGCCAGCGGCGCGGCTGGTAGTTCAGCAGACGAAATTCGGCGGGGAGCGCGTCGGCTTCGCCGATGTAGGCATTGACCCCGCGCGCATAGTCCTCAAAAAAGCGGCGATCCTGCGCGGAGAGGCTGGCGGTGAGGCGCTCCGCGGTTTGGCGGAACTCGAGCACACGCTGGGCGCGGTCGTGCTCGACGAAGTTGCTGCCGAGCACCTCTGCGACCTCCCCGGCGGCGATGCGCCGCATCATGTCCATCTGCCAGAGACGGTCCTGCGCGGTGACGTAACCCTGGGCGGCGATCAGATCATCCACAGAGGCGGCGGAGATGTGGGGGACGCCCTGATGGTCGCGCTGGACGGTGACCGGTTGCATGACTGCGATGGAATGGCGGTCGCCATCGAGCTGCGGCAGCTGGGCCTGCATGGCGTGACGGAGCCAGACCGCAGCCGCGCCCGCGGCCAGGGCCACGAGAACCAGCAATACCAGGCAGATGCGCAGCAAGCGGAGGAACCAGCCGGTCTTTCTTGTCACAAATGTCGCCTGCAAGATCGTTCCTCAATCTGTTGCATAACCAACGTGGGCTGGGCGTCCCTGGTGGGGACGCCGGCCCGGCACACTGACACCATATCGCACCCGGTGCCCGGGGCCGAGGGTATCCGCGGCTTGACAGCGGAGGGAACCCCGGCAATCCTAATCATTCTCTCTAGCTTGCCATCCCGCGCCCTGCCACCCAAGGAGTTGCTGTTGAACGTTCGCGTCTTTTATCACGACAAGTGTTTCGACGGGGCCTGCTCAGCCTCGCTATTTGCCCGGTTTCATCGCGAATGTATTGAGCCGGCGGCGACCTATAGCTACCACGGGCTGGTGCACCGGGCTGGCGCGCTCTTCAACGAAGCGGACTTTGTCGGAGACGAGAATGCGATTGTCGACTTCAAGTATTCGGCATCGCCGAAGATCACCTGGTGGTTCGACCACCATTTGAGCGCCTTTCTGACGCCGCAGGACCATGAGGACTACCGCCGGGGCATGGCCGATGGACGCTATGCGATGCGGCGCTTCTACGATCCGAGCTATACCTCCTGCGCGGGGTTCCTTGCGCATATCGCCTCAACGCGCTTCGGCTTTGACGCGGCGCCGGTAGCCGAGCTGGTGAAGTGGGCGGACATTGTGGACGGCGCGCTCTACGAGAGCCCCGAGTCGGCGGTGGAGATGGCCGAGCCGGCGATGAAGCTGACC
>DASQRJ010000494.1:0-3878 GCA_035642955.1 Acidobacteriaceae bacterium | reverse complement strand
TCAACGGCAACCTCACCACCTGCGCCATTGCTGGAGTGGCCTCCTGCTCCTCGCGCGGCCAGCGCTGGCCGCTCCTGCGGACATGGAGCATAGACCTTCAGGAAATCGAGTAGGTGATCCGTGCCAACGTTGCGCAGCCCGCTCGCATACAGAACGGGAAAGATCCGGTCTTCCCGTATCGCTTCGTGAAGCGCGCTAATCAGGTGATCCTGCGGAATGGTGCCAACGGCGAAGAACTCTTCCATCAGCTCGTCCTTGCCTTCGGCGACGAGCTCAATGAGCGCTTCATGGGCTGCCTTCGCGTCGTTTTCCAGCATGTGCGGGATCGCCCCAACGGTGCCGCGTCCATCGCCATCCGGCGTATAAAAAAACGCCTCCATGGTGACCAGATCGATCACTCCATGGAACCCATGCTGGTCCACAACCGGCAGTTGTACCGGGACAACCTGCCTGCCCCATCGCTCCCGCATTGCCTCGAGCATCTCCATCCTGCCGGTTCTTGAGTCCGCCTTCGGATGGTCGACCTGGTTGATCACGATCACGCGGGGCAGGTTTACCTCCGCGGCATACTTCCACACTCTGTCCGTCACGGATTCGATGCCGCTCTGCGCGTTGATGACGATCACGGCCGTTTCGGCCGGCAGCATCGCGGCGCGTCCTTCGTGAACAAACATATGAAAGCCAGGAGTGTCGACAAGGCTTACCTTCGTCCCTTGCCATTCCGCGAAGGCGACAGCATTGGACATCGTCATGCCTCGCGCGATCTCTTCTTCATCGTATGCCGTCACCGACGCGCCATTCTCAAAACGAGTAGACGCCGCAGGCATCTTGGCTGTCTTCAGGATGGCGGAGATCAAACGGGTCTTACCGCTATGGGCGTGTCCGACAACAGCGACATTCCTAAGTTCGCTCCCGGCGTAGGTCTTCATCCAACTCTCCTTCTGCCTCTCCTTCTGCGTTGGAGTGGCGCTGCAGCCGCTCTTTATGGAAGTGAACGCGCATCCAAAATACGCGCTCCGGCCATAGCGAAACCTTTTCAGAGTCGCCATTCTAGACCGTCGTCCCGGCGCTGTCGCGACTGCCGGCCGCCTCCACCTCGCGGTGAGCCAGATCCAGACGACGAACGCACCTTGGATAGTGCGTTTGCGGGACTCTTCTCGCAGGTTGCGCCGGGGTCAGCCTTGAAAGGCTGCACCCTTCGACTTGACAACCCTGCTTGGGGCTTCGTACCGTGGTCGCGCACCGGGTACGTACCCATACATTGCGATTCCAGCGGATCGTGAGTACACACTCAAGCCGGATTCCCATCAGGAGGCAGCTCATCGTGTCCGTATATCCCCCGCCCGAAGGAAAGGGCAGGTTCCGCCAAGTCTGTGCGGCTAACTTCGCAGCGCGCCCTTTACTTCTCGTCTTGTTGATGTTTAGCCTGCTGCCGTGCGTCTGGGAGGCTGGCGCTCAAGTCAATGGCGTTGGTCAGCGACCCTATCTCGGCTGGAGCACATTCAGCGAGCAGACCATCAATGGCAACTTCCTCACCCAGACCAACATTCAGTCCGAGTCAGATGCGCTAAAGGCTTCCGGCTTGCAGTCGCACGGTTTCAACTACATCAATATCGATTCCGGCTGGCAAGGAAGCTTCGACGCCAACGGCCGTCCGATTCCCAACACCTCCACCTTCCCCGACATCGCAGCGCTGGTAAAGCACATCCACCAGAACGGGCAGAAGGCGGGCATCTACTGGATTCCTGGCGTTGAGCAGCCTGCGGTCGCAGCGAACTCGCCAATCCTTGGAACCCCCTATCACATCCAGGACATCCTGACGGTGCCATTTACAGCGGGCAACGCCTTCGGTGGCCCGGGTACGTCCCCGTTCCATTACAAGATCGACTTCACCAAGCCCGGCGCGCAGGAGTATATGAACTCCGTTGTCGCGCTCTTCGCCTCATGGGGCATCGACTTCATCAAGCTCGATGGCGTGACGCCAGGTTCCGACAGCGACGGCCTGGCGATTGACAATCGCGCCGATGTCGCAGCCTGGTCGAAGGCCATCGCCCTGAGCGGCAGGCCAATGTGGTTCACCATATCCTGGGATCTCGACGAGGACTATCTCGGCGTATGGCAGCAATACGCAAATGCGCGACGTACCGACCAGGATGTCGAATGCGAGGGCAACTGCGCCACGCTTACCGATTGGCCCAGGATTTACGAACGGTTCCGGGATCTGCCTGGCTGGGAAAATGCTGCGTCCCCGACCCTGGGTTGGAACGATCTCGATACTCTTGACGTCGGCGACGGAGCCCTCGACGGGCTTACGAACGACGAAAAGCGCTCAGCTGTAACACTGTGGGCATTGGCAAATGCGCCCATGTATCTGGGCGGCGATCTCACTCAGCTCGACACGTTTGGAAAGCAGCTCCTGAGCAATGACGATGTCCTCGCCATCGATCAATCGGGCCAACCTGCAAAACAGGTGCTCGGTGGCGATATCCCGGTCTGGGTCACCAACCTCGGCCGCAACAACTACATTGTCGCGCTCTTCAACACGGCCGGCACACCAGTCTCGTACACGCTTCCCTGGGACGAGCTGGGCTTTGCCAACGCAGCCGATGTCCGTGATCTGTGGCTGGAACGCGATCTCGGCCGTGCCCAGCAATCCTTCACGACGGTTCTTCCGGGCCACGGCGTGCGGCTTCTCCGGATCGTCGCGCAGGGAGCTATTCCACCGTCGCCCTCCACGAGTTATGAGGCAGAATCGGCAATTCTCGGCGGATCGGCCGTGATTGCGGATTGTCCGGCCTGCTCTGGCGGCGCGAAGGTGGGCGGCCTTGGCCTCGGCGCCGCCAACAATGTGACCTTCAACAACGTGGAAGTGAAAAAGGCCGGCACGTATCTGATGCAGGTCGCCTCCATGACCGAAGATCTCCGGTCTTATCTGTACACCGTGAATGGCGGCCCACCGCACACGATCAACTCCGGCGGTGGAAGCTTCTTCCTGCCCACAAACGTCACCGTACCGGTTCGTTTGAAAGCCGGACTCAACGTCATTCAGTTCGGCAATCCCACCAGCTATCCGCCCGACCTTGACCGCATCGTGATCAGCGGCAATGGAGACGCTACGATGTCGCCCGCGATCACATACGAGGCGGAGGCCGCCACTCTCGGCGGTTCCGTAACCGCCGGCTTCAGCAACTTCAGTTCCGGTTTGTCGAAGGCTGGCAACATCGGCGCGGGAGCGGCGAACAATGTCACCTTCTCCAACGTCACCGTGCCATCCAGCGGAACGTATCAACTTGAAATCGATTACCAGACCAGCGGCGTGCGCTCGTACTTCGTCAGCATCGACGACGGCACACCCAGCGAGCTGGACCTGAATGGCAGTACATTCAATGATCCCGCCGTTACCATCATTCCCGTCCAGCTCAACGCCGGTGTGAACACAATTCAGATCGGCAACGCAACGGGATTTGCGCCGGACCTCGACCGCATTGTGGTCGCGCCCCCCGTACCCGTAAGCTCTCACTAGCCGCGCATAACCACTCTTAGCTCGACTCGTCAACGATGCCCGCACAGCGCGGGCATCGTTGTTTTTGTGTTGCGATGGCAAACATTACATCTTTTGTGGTAGTGGGTCGGGCGCGTCGTTTTGACTGCGGATGCAGGGATGCAACTGCCAACTCAATGAGTGAACCTCAAAGCGCCGTGTTTTCTATGCGATGCGCCTTGAATCTCAAGTTAAAGGTGAAGTTATGGCGGAGAGGGAGGGATTCGAACCCCCGATACCCGTAAAGGTATGGCTGATTTCGAGTCAGCTGCATTCAACCGGGCTCTGCCACCTCTCCGCTAGGTAAGCCGCTGATAGCAAACGGCTTTTGCAGCGG
>DASQRJ010000493.1:0-2290 GCA_035642955.1 Acidobacteriaceae bacterium | reverse complement strand
CACCCACGCAATACATCGATGCGGAAGGAAACCTATCCAACCATGGCGCCATACTGCGCGGTGTAGTGCACGATCCCACCGCGCGCCGCATGGGTGGCGTCGCTGGACACGCCGGCTTTTTCAGCACCGCGGCCGATGTCTCTCTCTTCGCGCAGGCATTGCTGGACCGGCTCGCCGGCCGCCCCAGCAACTTCCCGCTCGATCGACTCACTCTCGCTAAGATGACCGAACCCGAGCAGCCGGCTACCGGCACTTCGCTGCGCGGCTTTGGTTGGGATATCGACTCTCCGTTCTCCAGCAATCGCGGCACGCTCTTTTCCGTCGGATCGTTTGGCCACACCGGCTTCACCGGCACCTCGTTGTGGATGGACCCGCAGAGCGACAGCTATGTCATCATCCTGACCAACGCCGTGCATCCCGACGGCAACGGTCACACTGTCGCGCTGCGCTCCAGCATCGCCGACGCCGCCGCGCAAGCCATCGGCATCAAGACCCAGGAGAACGGGCAGCTCACCCAGCTCACTGGTTACAACGAGTCGCTGACCGGTGCGCGCCGCTGGGGCGCACGCAACGGCGACGTGATGACCGGCATCGACGTGCTTGAGTCGGAGAAGTTCCTCACCCTGCAGGCGCTCGCGAAGAAACATGGCGGCCATCTGCGCATGGGTCTGCTCACCAGCGCGGTCGGGGTGGATCGTGATGGCCGCCGCACCATCGACGTGCTCGCACACGATGCGCATGCCCTCGATGCCGGCCTCACACTGACCACACTATTCAGCCCGGAGCATGGCCTCCAGGGCAACCAGGACACGGAAAATATCTCCAACACCACGGACTCGGCCACCGGATTGCCCGTGATCAGTCTCTTCGGCTCAAGTCTCTCCGGCTCAAATCTTTTCGGATCGAAGGACAAGCGCCGCCCATCGCTCGATACCTTGCGGCAGCTCGATGCCGTGGTCATCGATCTGCAGGATGTGGGTGTGCGCTACTGGACCTACGATGCGGCGATGGGCTACTTCCTCGAAGCGGCAGCGAAAATCGGCATCGACATCGTCGTGCTCGACCGCCCCAACCCCGTCACCGGCTCCTTCGTGCAGGGTCCGATCTCCGACATCGGCCGCGACAGCTACACCAACTACATGCCAATACCGGTGCGCCACGGCATGACCATAGGCGAGTTGGCGCGCTATTACAACCGTGAAGGCCACATCAATGCCGCGCTCACCGTCGTAAAAATGAAGGGCTGGCAGCGTGGCGACTGGTTCGACTCTACCGGTCTCACCTGGATCGATCCCTCGCCCAATCTCCGCAGTCAGCGCGCAGCCGAACTCTACACCGGCCTCGGCCTCATCGAGACCAGCAACATCTCCGTCGGCCGTGGCACCGGCACGCCCTTTGAATTGCTGGGCGCTCCTTGGATCGATGCCCGCACCTTTGCCCGCACCCTCAACGCGCGTCTGCTGCCGGGTATCCGCTTCGTGCCGGTCAACTTCACGCCTGCCGCGCCGTATCCCTACGCCGGCCAGCTCTGCCATGGTGTGTCATTGCTGGTGATGGATCGCAATGCGCTCGATGGCCCCGAACTCGGTCTCGAGATAGCATCTGCACTTTGGAAGCTCTATCCGAATGACTACAAGCTTGATCAGATCGATCGTTTGTTGGTAAACAAATCGGTCCTGGACGCTCTGCGCTCCGGAGAAGATCCGCAACGCATCGCAGGCGACTGGCGCCTCGCGCTTGATGCTTTCATGCAACGCCGCGCTGCTTACCTGGAGTATTAAACGCAGCGTTAATTTTTGATTGTCATTCCGGAGGCTCGAGCCCCATATTTCGTCCGCTGGCTCACAAATCCCAACCCTCACTCGCGCAGGCCGTTACCTTCTTACAAATTCGCTGTCTCATAAGTACGGGCATGACCTTCAACCTGAGCCGACGTTCTGCACTCCGCCTCCTGGGATGGTTCGCCGGATCGCGAGCCATCTTGCACGCACAAGATTCATGGGATCCGGCCCGGCGTTACGGTCCGCCGCGTTCCACCCGCCGCCTCAGCGTCGGGGGCGCCACGCTGCAGGTCGACTTCGCGCAGGGCGAGCTCGATCTCTCTGACGACGTTATCCTCAAGCGCATCGAGACCGCAGCCCGCGCGGTCTCTACCTACTACGGCAAATTCCCCGTGCCGCGCGCCCATCTCTTTATTGTTCCCAACTCCGGCGGCGACGGCGTGCACGGCACCACCTGGGGCGATGTCGGCGGCTGGCCCGGCTTCACCCGCATCCGCCTCGGCCAGCAC
>DASQRJ010000492.1:0-4736 GCA_035642955.1 Acidobacteriaceae bacterium | reverse complement strand
CCAGCGCACACTGGCGCGCCGCATGGCTCGACTACCGGCTGGAAAAGTACTCCGACGCCGCGCGTCTCTTCGATGAGCAGATTGCGCACTATCCCGGCGGCAAGGAGATTCCCAGCGCCATCTACTGGCGGGCGCGGATCTACCAGGACCAGGAGCATCAACCCGCCAAGGCTGCCGCCTACTACCTGGTCGTGAAGGACACCTACCTGCACTACTACTATGCGCAACAGGCCACGGAGCGGCTTCGTGAGCTGGGCGACGTGACACCTTCCGATGCACCTGAGCTCGATGGCATCCAGCCCCCCACCATACCGCCGCTCACCGATGACGTGCCTGAGGACGATCCGCACGTCGTGCGCGCGAAGCTGCTCGCCAACGCCGGCTTGAACGAATACATCGCGCCGGAGATCCAGGCCGCCGAGGGCAGCGACGAATGGGGCGCCTTCGCGGAAGCGGAGATCTACCACTCCTATGGCGAGGACGCGAAGGCCATGCGGGTGATGAAGCGCGCGCTGCCGTTCTACACCTCGGCGCCCATCGCATCGATTCCGCTCGCATACTGGCACATTCTCTTTCCCGAACCCTACTGGAGCACCATCGAAAGCGAGTCCGCGAAGAACAGTCTCGATCCGTTCATGGTGGCGTCGCTCATTCGTCAGGAGTCGGAGTTCAACCCGACTGTCGTCTCCTACGCCAACGCCTGGGGTCTGATGCAGTTGCTGCCCCGGGTCGGCGCGGAGATGGCGCATAAGGACGGCCTGCGCCACTTTGACCACAACGAGTTGTTGGACCCAGTCGTCAACATCAAGCTGGGAACCAGGTATCTGCGCCAGACACTGGACAAGTTCGACGACAAGCCCGAGTACGCCTTCGCCGCCTACAACGCCGGCGACGACCGCGTGGTGGACTGGAGGTCCGGCGCGCCCTTCCACGGCATCGATGAGTTCGTCGAATCGATTCCGTTCACCGAGACCCGCGAATATGTGCAGGGCATCGTGCGCAACGAGATGATCTACCGCGATCTGGCGGCACAGCGCACGGCGACCAAAGCTCCCAGCACCGCCACCAAGGCCGCAGCCCCTGACGCAAGCAAAGGGATGGAGTAGCGCCCGGGCCATCCATCACCGCTTGGATCGTCGTCGATCGCCTGTTGCTGAAGCAGGGAAGAGAGCGCGCGATGAAGGCGCTGCGCAACAGTTCCTGGGATGGCGGCCTGCGTGGCGGAGGGCCTCAACCCAACAACGGCTGAGGTTGCAAGCCGAAGCGCCTTCGCAACCGCAGCCGGTTATGTCGCCCACAACATCTGCGATGTGGCCTGCAGCGACAAACGCTGAGGATTATGAAGTCGAGGCTGTTCGGTGGTGCCCGGAGGGAGACTGCTCCCACTCCTCATTCGATAAATCCATCGTTCCTCCCCTATTCCGTCCTAACCGCTCTCCGATACTGCTATGGATCACGGAGCCTGGCAACTACAAATTACGTATCTACTACTTACCATAGTAAGTGACCTACTTTCAATAATATAAGTGTATCGTCATTCGCAATCCAGACAAATAAGCTGAATTAAACGGCACTTAAATCCCCGTATTTATTAGAGAGCCGATTTGGACAAATTGTCCACGATTCCAAGCGATCCATAAGCTTCGCGTGGGGTTCAAGAACGTACCGTATACGTATGCTAGAGGTCTCTTCCTGTCTCAGAGTGATCGGGCGAAGTCTCGCAGCCCAGGACTGGTACCGCATCAATGTGGCTGCAATGCGAAGAATAGGTACCCAAACGATCCCCGTCTGGCTGAACGGATCGAGCAGACTCATCGGGGTAGACCGGATCGATGGCGGCGGCTGTTTCCTCGGTGCTGAGACGCCGTGCCCCTTGAGAAGCGTTGGATCATCGTTCTTTTTGTTTGACGCCGGTATGTCGAGCCGCATCTGAGTAATGCAGGAGGCACAATGGAATCCCCAAACCTTCTTGCAATGATCGCCAAACGCGAAGAGTTCAGGCAAGGCATCCGTCTACTGGAAGCCAGACCTCCAGCAGATAGCGAACTCGAATCCAAACGACTGATTGAACGTTTACGCCTTATGGCTGAGCGTCTGGACAAGCGTATCGAGACGGAGGCGAAGACTGCGCAAACTGCACAAACTGCACATGCAGCCTAAATACGGTCCCATCAAGGGCATCCGGTCAGTATTGGGTCCGTAGTCCGGTTCCTAGCAAGAGGGCGTATACAGTACGCTTTGCGAACCGCGCGCATAGGAGAGAGAGCAGAAGACCAGACGCTTCCTCTGATAGACAGGACGGCCTAATAGGCAGGTACACACAGGCAGGCGTACCAAATACGTTTATTCGTTTTTGTCTCCCTGTCCGTTCTTCATTCGGTATTCAATACGCTCGATACGGCTCGCCTCCTGTCCGTCTCCCTGTCCCATTGACTATCCCAGTCGGTCCGTACCGGTCCGTGTGTGTCCGTCTCTGTCCGACCCGGCTTCACGGCACTTTTGAACAGTCGCAACGTATTCGGTACGTCACATACCCGCGCTCTCCCCTAAACAGTTTAGGAGTGTGTCCGTTAGGGCGTTTCCGCGCACAGAAAAGCCCCCACCGGAGTGGAGGCTAGTACCAGGGGATACGGCTACGCTTTCGGCTTAGGCGCGTCTGAGCACTCGCATGACCTGGACCGATGTCCATGCTTTACCGGTGCGCGTCGTCTCGTCTTGAGCGTTCAGCTTGTCTGCGATCTCGCGTAGGGACACGGCACCATCGGCCTGTCTCTCGGATGATAGGCAGGATGTCGTCAGCGTGCTTCTGCGCTTCCTTCCTGCGAGCTTCTATGCTGGCAGCCCGTCCTGAGTCTGCAATATCCGTCCAAGCGCTTGCGGATACCCTACGACCGCCTAGGACGGTCCCACGCGCCTTGGCAGCCTGTAGCGCTGGCCGGAGCGTCAACGAAAGAGATTCAGGAGGCAGCCGGACACAAGTCCATCACGATGGCAGCACGGTACGCACACCTTTCCCCGTCTCACAGACTCTCCGTTGTCGAACGGATAGCAGGTGGGGCACAACATGCACCGCTACATGCACCTGTGGTACATAATGTAACCGAGACAGAGGATAATTAAGTGGCTAAGCCCTTTACAATGATGGTGCCCGGAGGGAGACTTGAACTCCCACAGCCGTTTCCGGCCCGCGGATTTTAAGTCCGCTGCGTCTGCCGATTTCGCCATCCGGGCCTTCAGCCCTCATCGTATCCGAATCTGCGTTTCGTCTCGCAGTGCTGCCTCCGCGTTGTAGCCTGTGGTCTGCGCTCACCGAAGCGGGCGCAAACAGCAATATGCCGAAGAGCGCAGCGTCCCGCCCATCCCGCCGACCGGTCTGCATCACCTTCAGCGTTCTCGCTTTGGTCTCGCTGCTGGCGGTTGGCCTGACCGCGCAGAAGGCCGATACCTCGCCCGAGCTCTTCTCCAGCGTGATGCAGCGTGTCTCGGCACAGCCGGAGTTTCGCGAGCGCCTGCTCCAGGGCATTCGCGACCTTCCCAAGGTCGGCGAGTTTCTCTCGCCCGATCTCGTCGATCGCCTGCGCGTCCTCATCCTGGGAAAGGAGTGGCAGCGCGTCGATCACTTTCCGGCGCTGACGGTCGCGGCCCTGAACACGAGCGTAGGCGCGGCGGTGAAGTTGGCAGGCAGTTCCACCAAGCCGCTCCAGCCCGCTGAGCTGCTGGACACTGCGGAATATCCATTGGGTCAGGCCGAGGCCATCGACCTGGATCATCCCGCCACTGCACCCACCTATGCAGACGATCCGGCCACCGCGCGGCGGGAGATCGGCTTCAACCTCACCATGGGCGACGGTCCTGACCCGGCCTTGGCGCCCATGCACGCCCAGAGCCGGCAATTAGCCGCGGTGCTGAATCGGCTGGCCATGAATGCATCCGCAAATGATCCTGGAGAACCGCCAGCCGTCGCCACGCTGGACGGCAAGCATTTCACCGATGGCAGTGCGCTCATTCATGAGCTCGCGGAGAGCGGCCATCGAGTTTCAATAACCGACGATGTGTACTTCGCGAACTTCGGCCATCTGCACGACGGGGGACGCGAGGTCATGATGCCGTTCTGGATCGATACGCAGATCGCCGTGCCGGCCAGCCGCCGGTCGCTGCTGCTGCCGGTCAGTCACTCCGAGCAGGAACTGCACCTACGCGGGCCGAAGTGGAATGCCGATGTCAGCTTCTACTTCGGCATCGACGGCAAAGCCGAGTTCCGCACCATGGATTCGCTCAACCAGAGCTGGGTGATGCACCGCGTCCTCTTCTCGTATGCGGATGCCGGCCGGCAGAGCCGTGTTCTGCAGCTTCTGAGCTCGGCGGTGCGCGTTTACTACCAGGCACGCATCTCGCATCCGGAACTGCCCTTCGGCGGCTACTACCGGCTGGGCGTCTGCCAGGATGTCAGCGCGACGGTGGAATCCGAACTGCAGGGAAAGACCATCCTCTTTCCCCTCACCCACGATCCCGCCTACTTCCCGCAGAGCGCATCCGCCGACCCACGCGACCGCGAGTTTCTCACCGCATTCGCCGCCATTCCGTCCGATCGCCGCTCCGGTCTGCCGCCTATCGATCGTCTCCTCGGGGCGTTGCCCACCCTGCACTACAACGACATCGCGATTCCCGGGCTGGCCAACGACCTGGAACGCGTCGAAGTGGCCCGGCGCCTGGGCCTGCTGCAACGCACCCACCCG
>DASQRJ010000491.1:0-5897 GCA_035642955.1 Acidobacteriaceae bacterium | reverse complement strand
GGACTGGCCTGCTGGCAGATTTTTGAGCGCTACTCGCTCCGTCAGGGGTCAACACTGGACGCGCAGTTTGCGATGCAGATACAGCAATCCGCGGAAGCGACGCAACGGATGGCGCAGAGCAACACGATGAACGCGCAGCAGGCGCGGGCCATGCTGGATTTCTTCCTTTCCCCGGATGGGCGGGTCACCTACACGTTCTTCTACACGGCGGTGCTGGCCTTTGGCATCGTGCTGCTGGCGGGCCTGGGCGGCATGCTGGGGGCGCGCCTGACACGCCGCTCCACTCAACAGGCTCAACAGTAGGCATTGAAACCGGACGCGCCGGTTGCTCGTGCCTGCTCCACCCTCGTATCATCATCACGAACCCCAGTCAGGAACCCACGTATGACTGCAACCACGCTGCAACTGCGCGAAAAAGGCCGCATCATGTCGGCCTCGGAGATCGATCGCACGCTCGTCCGGCTGGCACATGAAATCGTAGAAAAGAACTCCGGGGCAAATGGCCTGGGCCTGGTTGGAATCAAGCGCCGCGGCGTGCCCCTGGCGCAGCGCCTGACGCAGATGATCGCGAACATCGAGAAGCATCCGGTCGATACCGGCGTGCTGGATATCAGCTTTTATCGCGACGATCTTTCCACACGCGACATCCGCCCGGTGGTGCAGAAGAGCGACATCGGCTTCGACGTCAATGCGCGCGACATCATCCTGGTCGACGATGTGCTCTATACCGGGCGCACCATCCGCGCCGCGCTGGATGCGCTCTTCGACCACGGCCGGCCGCACCGGGTGCAGCTGCTCACCCTCATCGACCGCGGGCATCGCGAGCTGCCGATTGAAGCGACCTTCGTCGGCCGCAAAGTGCAGACCACGGCGCGTGAGATTGTCGAGGTAAAGCTGCGGGAGATCGATGACGACGAGCAGGTGCTGCTGGTGGAGCGGGTTGATTAGAGCGAATTTCCTGCAGATGGAATCGCTCAACTTGAGCGAGGTGGCGCCGCTTTTTCAAAGGGGAAACCTGCGTTGACAGCCCTGATGCAATCACATTTCCAGGAAATTCGCCCCAGCAATGCCTCGCGACCCCGGTCGCTGCTTTCCACCAGCGATCTTTCCGTTCCCGAGATTGCCGCCCTGCTTCAGACCGCTTCTTTTCTGGAGCAGGAAGACCCGCTGCGGCGCGCACACCGGTTGGCCAAGCGGCGCGTGGCGCTGCTCTTCTACGAGTCCAGCACCCGCACCCGCACTTCGTTCGAGCTCGCGGCAAAGGGTCTGGGCGCGGACACCACGCTGGTCAGCGCACTTTCCTCCAGCATCGAGAAGGGCGAAAGCCTGAAGGACACCGGGCTAACGCTCCGCGCGCTCGGCGCGGAGTGCATTATCCTGCGCCATCCCAACTCCGGCGCGCCCTATCTGTTGGAACGCGTCACTGAGCTGCCGGTGCTGAATGCCGGAGACGGCATGCACGCGCATCCATCGCAGGCGCTGCTGGATCTGCGCACCATCCTGCATCGCCTGAAGCCCAAGCATGCAAACGCGGCGATCGACGAAAGCACCCTTGCGGGTATTACGGTGCTGATCACGGGCGACATTCTGCACAGCCGGGTGGCGCGATCGAATGCGGAGCTGTTGCCCCGTCTGGGCGCGCGCGTGGTCCTGTGCGGCCCGGAGGCGTTGCTGCCGGAGTACGCCGCGGAGATTGGTCCGGGCCTTGCCATCGAGCGCAACTTCACGCATGCGATGCGCAACGCGCAGGTGGTGATGATGCTGCGCATCCAGAAGGAACGGCTGGCTGGCCTGGAACTGAATCTCGAAGACTACATCGCCCACTACCAATTGAACTCCGCGCGGCTGGCGGAGAATGCACCACGCGCTCTGGTAATGCATCCCGGACCGATGATTCGCGGCCTGGAGATTACCAGCGAAGTCGCGGATGGGCCGCAGTCTGCGATTGAGGAACAGGTGCGGCACGGCGTGGCGATACGCACCGCGCTGATTGCGCGCGCGCTCGATGCGATGCCGGAGGCAGTGCCCGCATGAGTGCAAAGCCGAGCAGTACTCACAACGGAACTCCGGACCGGATTCTGATCCGGGGTGGGCATCTGATTGACCCGGCAAACAAAATCGACGCCCCACGCGATCTCCTGATCGAGAATGGACGCGTGGCCGCGGTGGACGGGAAGCTAGACATCGATCCCAACGGCGCGGAGGTTGTCGACGCGAGCGGGCTCATCGTAGCGCCGGGCCTAGTCGACATCCACGTGCATCTGCGCGAACCGGGCCAGAGCTACAAGGAGACCATCGCAACCGGCACAGCGGCAGCGGCCGCCGGCGGCTTTACCAGCGTGGCCGCGATGCCGAATACCCTTCCTGTCAACGACTCCGCCCAAATTACGCAATGGATGCAGGCGACGGAGCGCGGGGCGCGGGCGCGCGTCTATCCCATCGGCGCGGCGACGATGGGCAGCATGGGCGCGGCTTTGACGAACTATGAGGCCCTGCGCGATGCGGGCGCCGTGGCGGTGAGCGATGACGGCAAGCCGATCCTGGGCGATGAGACGATGCGCCAGGTGCTGCGTGCCGCTGCTGCTGCCGGACTCTCCGTCATCCAGCATGCGGAAGATACCCGCTTGACCGGCGGCTGCTCCATGAACGCCGGCCCACTCGCCTTTCGCCTGGGCCTGCGCGGCATGCCCGTGGAGGCGGAGGCCGGCATTGTGCAGCGCGATATCGCGCTGTTGCGTGAGTTGAAGAGCGATCGCGCGCATCTGCACGTGGCGCACCTGTCCACCAGGAAGGCTTTGGATCATGTGCGCGCCGCACGCCAGAGCGGTCTTCACGTTACCTGCGAGGTGACGCCGCACCATTTCGTCCTGACGGAGGAGGCGGTGGGCGAATACGACACACATGCCAAAATGAATCCGCCGCTGCGCACCGCCACGGATCGCGATGCCATGATCGAAGGCCTGCTGGACGGCACCATCGACTGCATCGCCACCGATCATGCGCCCCACGCCGTGCATGAGAAGGAGCAGGAGTTTGAGCGCGCGCCGAACGGCATCACGGGACTCGAAACATCTCTCGGGTTGAGCCTGTCCGTACTGCATCGCCAATATGGCATGCCGTTGGCGCAGGTCATTGGCTTGCTCAGCGCCCGGCCTGCAGCGGTCCTTGGACTGGCCGCGGGCACATTGGCGGTGGGGGCCAGCGCGGATGTGGTGTTGTTCGCGCCCGAGACGGAGTGGCGTTTTCGCGCAAGCGAATCGCGTTCCCGGTCACGAAACACACCCTTCGACGGCTGGTCGTTGCCGGGCAGGATTCATCTCACCGTGCGTGCCGGGCAGGTTGTTTAGGGAGAATCTTCCGCCGGGCAGCGATGAGGTTCGCAAAGTCAGGCCGTCTAAGTAAGATTAAGGAACGCAGTTTTTGCATTCGAGGTGTTCCCCTGAGTCGTCTGTCCGGTCTCGCGGCCCTATCCGCCGCACTGTTTTTCTCGCTCGCTTCCTATGCACAGCAGTCCGCAGCGCATGTCATTCTCACGCCGACGGAAGATCACATCTCGGGCTCCGTCTACGTGTCGCTGGACAGTTGGATCTATCCGGCCATGGAGCGGCTCCATGCGCTGGGTTACCTCGATACGGCGTTTCTCGGCCTGCGTCCGTGGACGCGGCTGAGTTGCCTCCATATGCTGGAACAATCGCAGGCGAATATCTTTGATGGGTCCGATTCCCCGGGCAACCTCGAGGCGCGCCAGCTCTTCAATTCGCTTGCGCAGGAATTCTCAGACAACCGCGATGCGTTCGATCCCAGCCGCTCCAACGCGCACGCCGAGGTCGATCGTCTGTACGAGCGCACGATGTACATCGGCGGACGGCCCATCAATGACTCATCGCACTTCGGATCGACGATCATCAATGATTACGGACGCGCCTATGAGGGTGGCTTCAACGGACTCACGGGCTTCAGCGCGCGCGCGGAGGATGCACGCCTGTCCTTGAACGTGCGCGGTGAGTTCCAGCATGCGCCAGGACGCGCCGCATATCCATTGAGCGTTCGCCAGGCCATTGCCGGCATCGATCAGGCCCCTCTGCTGCCCGCGATTCCGGTCGCCACGACCGACGAATTTCGCCTGATCGACGCGAACCTTTCGTACCACATTCTGAATCACGAGATCTCTGTCGGCAAAAGCGAGAACTGGTGGGGGCCCAGCGAGGGCGGCTCGTTCGCCTGGAGCAACAACGCCGAACCGATTTACGCGCTGCGCATCAATCGCGTCGAACCGCTCGAGATTCCGCTGCTCTCGAAGTTTCTCGGACCATTCCGCTACGATAACCTCTTCGGGTCTCTCAAGGGTCACCGCTATCCCAACGCGCCTTGGGTGTATGCGCAGAAGATCAGCTTCAAGCCGACTCCGAATCTCGAATTCGGTTTTTCACGCATCACAGTGTTTGCCGGCGAAGGACACGTGCCTCTCACCTTCGGTACGTTCGTGCACAGCTTCTTCAGCTTCCAGAACGTACCGCCTTCAGAGAAGCTCTCGACCAGAGATCCGGGTGCGCGCCACTCCAGCTTCGACTTCAACTACCGGCTGCCCTACCTGCGCAATTGGGTAACCCTCTATTCCGATTCCATTATTCACGACGATGTTTCGCCGGTGGACGCGCCGCGTCACGCGGCCATCAATCCCGGCGTCTATATTTCGCATTTTCCCGGTGCGCCCCATCTCGACTTTCGCGCGGAAGCGGTCTCCACCGATCCACCTACATCCCGCAGCGTAGGCGGCACCTTTCTCTATTGGGAGGCCGTCTACAAGGATGTCTACACCAACAAAGGCTACACATTTGGCAACTGGATCGGCCGCGAGGGCAAAGGCGGACAGGCGTGGCTGACCTGGTGGCTCTCACCGCAGGAGCGTATCCAGCTCAGCTACCGCAACGCCAAATCCGCGAAGGATTTCGTTCCCGGCGGAACGACGCAGAACCTGATTGCGGCCAACGCCATCCTGCGGGTGAAGCACGATGTGGAAGTGAATGCGCTGGCGCAGTACGAGCGCTGGACGGTGCCCGTGCTCGCGCCGGGGCAGAAGAGCGACTTCACTACCTCGGTGCAGGTAACCTGGTTTCCGCACCTGCGCGCCGGCAACTAAGGCTCGCTAGAGCATTTTCGGTAATACTGTGAAACGCCGAGAGGCATTCGGTGTGGCCTTGCCTTAACGAAAAGCCGCCAGAGCCGTCGCTGGACCGTCTACACCTATACCGAAAATGCTCTAGCCCTTCAACATCGGCCGGATATGCAACTCGCGCAGTTGCATATCGGAGACCGGCGTGGGCGCATCCACCATCAGGTCGATTGCCTTGGCCGTCTTGGGAAACGCAATCACCTCGCGCAGGCTGGGTGCTCCGGCCAGGATCATCGCGATGCGGTCGAGGCCCAGCGCAATGCCGCCATGCGGCGGCGTGCCATAGGTGAGCGCCTCGAGAAAGAATCCAAAGCGCGCCTTTGCCTCTTCATCGGTCATGCCGAGCGCGCGGAAGATCTCCGATTGCACCGCCTGCTGATGAATACGGATGGAGCCCGAGCCGAGCTCGGTCCCATTCAACACGATGTCATAGGCCAGGGCGCGCACCGCACCGGGATCGCTGGTGAGCCGGCCGGTTTTCAGATCGTCCTCATCCGGCGAGGTGAAAGGGTGATGCGCAGCGACCCAGGTCTTCGACTCCTCATCCCACTCGAACATGGGAAAATCTGTAACCCAGAGAAATTTGTAGTCTTCCGCATTCCCTTGTTTCTCGAAGGCGCGATGGCGGGAGGCAAACTGCTGCGCCAGCGCCAGCCGCACCAGGCCTGCCGCCTCAAAGATCTGACGGTCACGCGCCGGCAGCCGCTTACCGACTGTCTTTTGC